>NZ_JPQB01000019.1:0-94255 GCF_000740665.1 Vibrio sp. B183
TTGTATAAGAGTCATGGACTCAAAGCAAGAACTTTGAATGTGTAAATACAGAACTTAAAAACAGCTTTCCGAATTAAAGAATTTGCTTGGCGACCATAGCGTTGTGGACCCACCTGATTCCATGCCGAACTCAGAAGTGAAACGCAATAGCGCCGATGGTAGTGTGGGGCTTCCCCATGTGAGAGTAGGACATCGCCAGGCTTTAAATACCTTGTTTGAGATAAATATCTTGAGCAAAATTATGCTGATATAGCTCAGGTGGTAGAGCGCATCCTTGGTAAGGATGAGGTCCCCAGTTCGAGTCTGGGTATCAGCACCAGCAAAGAATTTTGCTTGGCAACCATAGCGCTTTGGACCCACCTGATTCCATGCCGAACTCAGAAGTGAAACGAAGTAGCGCCGATGGTAGTGTGGGGCTTCCCCATGTGAGAGTAGGACATTGCCAGGTTCTTATTTAGACTCCAGAGTCTAACCATTGCGGAGCGGTAGTTCAGTTGGTTAGAATACCGGCCTGTCACGCCGGGGGTCGCGGGTTCGAGTCCCGTCCGCTCCGCCACTTATTTAGATAAAGCCCTAGCAGTTATGTTAGGGCTTTTTCGCATCTGCAGTATGATTTTAGGCCTGTAACTAACAAGTTCCGTTTGAGCGCAAACTAGGACTAGGCATTCCCACTGTCAGCCACTTATTGAGAAACCCAGTCTAAGGACTGGGTTTTGTGTTTTATGGTATATATGATTTTCTATCGAGTTCCAAAAGGACTTGCTTGCTAAACGCTACTTCGTTCAGTTTTCACTTATTCTGGAGCTGGGTAGTAACACCATTCGTATTGGGTTATCACTATTTCTTTTCGTTTAAGTCCCAATCGTATTCATAACTAAACTTACCACTTAAATCCGATAACTCTGGACGGTATTTTGCCAGATGCTGGATCAACTGTTGGTTATTACCAAAGTCATCAGCAAACCAATCATAAATGGAAGATAGTTGAGTTTTACCATTTTTGATGAGCACGCCTTTTTCACTGTTAATGAAGGTGGTCGCCGCTTGCTCAAGTAAGGCTTCTGTATTTTCTGCAGTAAACGCCTGAGATTGTAGGTTTGGGCAGCCTAAACTAGCACAGTTGACCGCATAATGAGTTCTTGGGTCATTCCATATCGGGCGTAAAATTCGATGTTCAATATCATTCAGCGTGAGCTCTTTTCCATTGATGGTAACTACTTCATCTCCCCAAGGGCCAAAGCTGAATAACCCACCTAGTTTTGTGATCGATTTGATTGGGTAAGCGTCTAAAATCAAATCGACTGTAATTGCGTTGTACAAGTTTACCCAATATGGGTACTGCTCAGCTTTGCTTAACTGAAGTGGATTAATATGACTCAGCTGTGCTAAGTAGTGATTGAGTTGCTGTTTATCTTGGCCACTGACTGATGAATATTTAAAAAGCGTGTATTCGCCTTCCGTGACTAGGTATTTATCGAGTATTTGTTGCCAAGGCTTATGGTCGACTTTGGTGGTATCGGATTCATTACTCGTATTCCAATAAGGCCAAAGTTCAGATTTGGGAGCAGAGAAAGCGTGGAACGATATCAACGTGGCGACAAAAGCAAGAAAGAATCTCATGGTCAGTCCTATTCATAATAGCATTATGATTTTAGACCGAGCCTACGAATGATAACTTTCAAAAATAAAAAAAGGCTGGCATCAGCCAACCTTTTTATATCGGTTTTAATTACTTGAGAAATGAAGGAATCTTACTTTCGTAATCGGCAATTTTATCTTCGTGCTGAAGTGTCAAACCGATGTTATCTAGTCCGTTTAATAGGCAGTGGCGACGGAACTCATCAATTTCAAATGAGTACTCTTTGCCGTTCGCTCGAACCACATTCGCTTCTAGGTCTACTTCAACTTGTGCGCCTTCGTTTGCTTCAACGAATTGGAAGATCTCATCCACTTCTTGCTCGGTGAGGCGAACTGGTACCATTTGGTTGTTTATAGAGTTGCCATAGAAAATATCGGCAAAGCTCGGTGCGATCATCGCTTTGATGCCATAGTCTGCCAGTGCCCACGGAGCGTGCTCACGTGAGGAACCACAGCCAAAGTTTTCTCGAGCGAGTAGGATTGAGGCACCTTGATAGCGAGGTGCGTTCATTACAAACTCTGGGTTTGGCTGCTCACCTGCATCATCTAGGAAGCGCCAATCATGGAATAGGTGTTTACCAAAGCCCAAACGAGAAACTTTTTGTAGGAACTGTTTAGGGATAATGGCATCAGTATCGACGTTCGCGGCATCTAGAGGAACGACTAAGCCTGTGTGTTGTTTAAAACCTGACATTTGTTCTCTCCTTAGTCCAACTCACGAATATCTATAAAGTGACCAGCAATTGCTGCCGCTGCTGCCATCGCAGGACTTACCAAATGGGTACGGCCATCACGACCTTGGCGGCCTTCAAAGTTACGGTTTGAAGTTGATGCGCAACGTTCGTGTGGACCTAGGCGATCGTTGTTCATGGCCAGACACATTGAACAGCCAGGAAGGCGCCATTCAAAGCCCGCTTCTTTAAAGATGACATCTAAGCCTTCTGCTTCTGCTTGCGCTTTTACTTGCTCAGAGCCCGGTACGATAAGAGCTTGCACGTTATCTGCAACTTTACGGCCTTTTGCTACTTCTGCAGCGGCGCGCATGTCTTCGATACGAGAGTTAGTACAAGAGCCAACAAATACCTTATCGACTTTGTAATCTGATAGTGCTTTGCCAGCTTCTAGCCCCATATACGCCAATGCTTTTTCTGCCGATGCTTTCTCGACAGGGTCTGCGAAGCTTTCTGGTGCTGGGATAGGTTGATCAACGGCGATTACCTGACCAGGGTTTGTACCCCAAGTCACCTGAGGTTTGATTTCCGCGGCATTTAGAGTAACGACTGCATCGAACTCTGCATCGTTATCAGTTTTTAGTGAAGACCAGTACTCAATGGCAGCTTCCAAGTCATCCCCTTGAGGTGCGAATTTACGGCCTTTGATGTATTCGAACGTGGTTTCATCTGGTGCGATTAGACCTGCCTTGGCACCAAGCTCGATAGCCATGTTACACACTGTCATACGACCTTCCATCGTCAGATCAGTAATGGCTTCGCCACAGAACTCAACCACATAGCCGGTACCGCCAGCTGCTGTTGTCTCACCAATGATGGCTAAAACGATATCTTTCGCTGTGATGCCAGGATTAACCTTACCTTTCACCTCAATCTTCATCGTTTTAGCGCGCGCTTGTTTTAGCGTTTGAGTTGCTAAAACATGCTCAACTTCGGAAGTACCAATACCAAAAGCGAGTGAGCCAAATGCACCGTGAGTGGCTGTGTGAGAGTCACCACAAACAATCGTCATGCCTGGTAAGGTAATGCCCAACTCTGGGCCCATTACATGCACGATACCTTGGTATTTGTGGTTAATGTCGTAAAGGGTTACCCCAAACTCTTCACAGTTCTTTGACAGCGTTTCCATCTGAATGCGTGCCATCTCACCAGATGCATTGATGTCTTTAGTGGTAGTGGATACGTTGTGGTCCATGGTGGCAAAGGTCTTGCTGACCTGACGCACCTGACGACCTTTTTCACGCAGGCCATCAAAGGCTTGAGGTGAAGTCACTTCGTGTACCAAGTGGCGATCGATATACAAAATTGGGTTCTCACCCTCGGCGGCTACGGCAACGTGTGCGTCGTAGACTTTTTCATACAGTGTTTTGCCCATTATTACTATCCCGTGTATAGCTCCTGACAACGGCTTATCAGGAGCGAATAATTATTATGAATTTAGAATGTACTCAGCGATTTTATCGCCCATTTCTGAAGTTGAAAGAGCTGGGTTATCACCTGCTAGGTCGGCGGTCAGCTCTCCAGCAGACAGTGCTTTAGATACTGCTGCTTCAATATCTTGTGCTGCAGCTTCTTCACCTAGGCTGTAACGCAGCATTAGTGCAGCAGAAAGAATCTGTGCAACAGGGTTTGCGATGTTTTTACCTGCGATGTCTGGTGCACTGCCGCCTGCTGGTTCATACAGCCCAAATTGGCTTTCGTTCAAGCTGGCAGAAGGCAACATGCCCATAGAACCAGTGATCATTGCACATTCATCAGAGATGATGTCGCCGAAGATGTTTGAACACAGCATGACGTCAAACTGAGATGGGTCTTTGATTAGTTGCATGGTTGCGTTATCGATGTACATGTGTGACAGCTCGACATCTGGATAGCTTTTCGCTACTTCTTCGACCACTTCACGCCACAGGATAGAGCTCTGTAGAACGTTCGCTTTGTCGATTGAGCAAACTTTCTTATCACGCAGACGAGCTGATTCAAACGCAATTTTCGCGATGCGCTCAATTTCAAAACGGTGATAAACCTCGGTATCAAACGCTCTTTCATTCGCTCCTTCGCCTTCACGACCTTTTGGTTGACCGAAGTAGATACCACCAGTCAGTTCACGTACCACGACGATATCGAAGCCATTGCCAGAAATATCTGCACGTAGAGGTGAGAAAGCTTCTAGGCCTTTGTGAATTTGTGCTGGGCGCAAGTTACAGAATAACTGAAAGTGCTTACGCAGAGGTAAAAGAGCACCGCGTTCAGGCTGATCATTTGGCGGTAAATGTTCCCACTTAGGGCCTCCGACTGAGCCGAATAGTACTGCATCTGCTTCTTCACAGGCTTTTACTGTGCTGTCTGGTAGTGGGCAACCATGATTGTCGATAGCAATACCACCCACATCGTGCTGGTTGCGAGAGAAGGTAATACCGTGTTTCTTTTCGATTGCGTCTAGCACTTTGTGTGCTTGCTGCATTACTTCTGGGCCAATGCCGTCTCCTGGTAGAACGGCAATATTGTAAGATTTGTCTGTCATGGTAATCCTTTAATTTTTATATCTTTTGTTCCAGAGATGACTCGCATCCCTAGAGTCTACTTATACTGTTGCGATTTTTTTCTGCTTGATTTCAGCAATCTTATCTGCACGGTGAATGCTGTTGATTACGTGCAATAATGCTTGACCAGAAGCTTCTACGATGTCGGTCGACACACCAGTACCATGGTATTTACGACCTTTGTAGTTGGCGATAATATCAGCCTGACCAAGCCCGTCTTCACCTTCGCCTTTCGCGGTTAAATCAAACTTGTCTAGCACGATATCATATCCGGTGACGCGATAGATACATTGGTAAAGCGCGTCAACAGGGCCGTTACCTACCGCGGCTTCAGACGTCTCTTTATCACCACATTGCAGCTTGATGCTTGTAGTTGCCATGACGCTACCTGACTGAACGCTTAGGTAGTTCAATTTGTAGAAATCATCTTCTTCGCGAAGATTTGAGAAATGCATCAAGGCTTCCAGATCGTAATCGAAAACTTGGCCTTTACGGTCAGCTAGCTTTAAGAAGTCTTCATATAATGCATCTAGATTGTACTCATCTTCTTTGTAGCCCATGGTATCCATGTGACTTTTCACTGCTGCGCGACCACTACGACTTGTTAGGTTTAGTGCTTGGTTCTTAAGGCCGATAGACTCAGGCGTCATGATTTCGTAGGTGTTCTTGTTCTTTAGCATGCCATCTTGGTGGATACCTGAAGAGTGACTGAATGCGTTGGCACCAACAATTGCCTTATTGCTCTGGATTGGCATATTACATAGCTGGCTGACCAATTTACTGGTGCGGTGAATTTCGTCGTGTTTAAGGCCAGTGTGGACACCCAAGAATTCCTGACGTGTCTTGATGATCATGGCAATTTCTTCGAGAGAACAGTTACCAGCGCGTTCGCCGATGCCGTTGATGGTGCCTTCGATTTGACGAGCACCTGCTTGAACGGCTGCGATAGAGTTTGCGACCGACATGCCTAAGTCATCGTGACAGTGAACCGAAATAATGGCTTTATCGATATTCGGAACGCGATCAAACAGAGTTTGGATAATTCCGCCAAACTCGTTTGGCACTGTGTAACCTACGGTATCAGGAATGTTTATCGTGTTGGCGCCAGCGTCGATAGCGGCTTCAACCATACGGCACAAGTTATCAATTGGCGTACGGCCAGCGTCTTCACAGGAAAATTCAACATCGTCAGTGTATTTACGAGCGTGTTTGACCGCTTTGACCGCCATCTCGACAACGTCATCGTAACTGCGGCGTAGCTTATCTTGAACGTGAACGGTGGAAGTAGAAATGAAGGTATGAATGCGGAATTGATCAGCAACTTTTAACGCTTCGCCTGCTGCGTCAATGTCTTTCGTAACAGCACGTGCAAGTGCACAGACTCGACTATCTTTCACGTGTTTGGCGATGGTCTGCACTGATTCAAAGTCGCCAGGAGATGAAACTGGGAAGCCCGCTTCAATTACATCAACGCCTAGCCTTTCTAGCGCATAGGCAATCTGCAGTTTCTCTTTAACTGTCAAGCTTGCTGACAACGCTTGTTCGCCATCACGTAACGTGGTGTCGAAAATAATGACTTGATCGTTCATGTTTGCTTCCTTCCTGACTCGTGTGTTTACCACACAGTTAATCGTTTTCTTCCGGTATTTAGGTATAAAAAAACCCGCATCTGCGTGCGGGTTTCTGATATCTCGTTGTGGTTATTTTTCTTCCACAGCCTACCCGCGCGATCGTGTCACGATAAGGAGGAGGCTCAGCAGGATAGAAAAACGCTTCATCATTGTTAACGGTTCCTATTAGGGCGTTAAATAAACCACAAAATTAAGTTAACAAATTAGTACCGCACTCCACCGAGTACGTCAACCCTAAAGTTGTTTTTTTATTCATCAATAGTCAAATGAACTGATTTGTGGCGTTAAACCATATTAAGGATACAGCAGATATTGTCCTGCTATTCGAGCAGTGAATGGCAAGATGAACGAGATGATTAATCTCTGGTTCATCTCACAATACCTATGATGTGACTTCGCATGTGATTACAGGAGAAAAATACCGTGCGTGCCGTTGAGCCCATCATCAAATTTGACCTGGCATTGTCCTCATTTTGCTTAGGTCATCGCTTTAATCTGCCGATAGCTAAGCTGAGTCGCCTGATTTCTCATACTGGAGATGGGCATCTGTATCTGCTGATTGGTTTGATCGCGTGGGCACTGGATACGACCACAGGTGTCGCTTTTCTTAAAGTCGGCATTCTGGCATTTACCATCGAATTACCCGTTTACTGGGCTTTGAAGAATGGCTTCCGGCGCCGTCGTCCCTATGACCGTTCCGAAATACTCACTTCGTTTATTCAACCGGCGGATCAGTATAGCTTGCCATCCGGTCATACTGCGGCTGGATTTTTGATGGCCACATTAATCGCGAGCTTTTACCCTCAATATGCCATTGCAGCGTACGGCTGGGCAGCAGCAGTGAGCGCCTCACGGATTTTTCTTGGCGTGCACTTCTTCACTGATATCGTGATAGGGGCGGGTTTGGGCATTGCGTGTGCCAAGCTGGCGTTGATGTTGACGATGTAACTGAATCAACCTTAAAGCTTCACTGATTTGTCACTTACTTCTCTTAGTTTGAACGCAGAACCGTCGTTACAAGGAGTCGGTAATGCGTTCAATCGAACCAATCGCCAAGTTTGATTTGGCGTTCTCACTGTTTTGTTTACAACATAAATTCTCATACCCGCTCTCTCGATGGAGCAAAGCCATCTCTCACACGGGGGATGGGCATTTGTATGCCGTGATCGGCCTTGTTGCTTGGTGGTTTGGTGGAGAAGTCGGTACGCTCTTTTTACTGGCCGGTTTGCTTGCTTTTGTCGTAGAGCTACCTATCTACTGGACAGCTAAAAACCTCTTTAAACGTCGTCGCCCAGAAGAGCTGTCAGAGCTGGTGACGTCATTTATTACGCCTTCAGACCGTTACAGCTTGCCTTCAGGGCATACGGCCGCCGCGTTTTTGATGGCGACGTTAATCAGTTATTTCTATGTCGAACTCGAATTGTTTGCATTTGTTTGGGCTGCGTTGATCGCGACTTCAAGAATCTTACTTGGGGTACATTTTCTGACAGACGTCATTCTGGGTGCTTTGCTTGGAATCGGTTGTGCTCATATGGCATTGACGATTGTGATGGGAGGTTAGGCTAATGAAAATATTGTATGGCGTGCAAGGGACAGGTAACGGACACATCGCTAGAGCTAGAGCAATGAGTCATGCTTTGAACCAGCGCGGTATTGACGTTGAATTCCTTTTCTCAGGCCGAGCAGAAGACAAGTATTTTTCAATGGAAGCGTTCGGTAATTATCACACTCGCCGTGGCCTCACTTTTGTGACCGAAAATGGTCAGGTTAATTATAAAAAAACCTGCTTGAACAACAATCTGTTTGCTTTTTATAAAGAGGTCAAACAACTAGATTTAAGTCGGTTTGACTTAGTGCTCAACGATTTTGAACCGGTCTCTGCGTGGGCGGCCAGAAGGCAGGGCAAGGCGTCCATTAGTATCAGCCATCAGAATGCATTTCGTTATTCTGTGCCACTCAAAGGGGCGAGTTGGTTAGATAAGAAAATCATTCATTATTTTGCCCCAGCTCAGCACCACATCGGCTTACACTGGTATCACTTTGATCAACCTATTTTACCGCCTATTGTTCATACACAAAAAGAGCAGGTTGTCGGTGAAGATTTTGTCCTCGTTTATCTGCCATTTGAGAGTATCCATGAGATAGCAGAGCTGTTACTGCGTTTTTCCAAGCAACGATTTGTGTGCTATCACCCTGATATCATCGAAGAGCAGATTGTCGACAATGTCCACTATTTGCCACTGAGCTTTCATGGCTTCCAGTATCACCTCAATCGCTGCAATGGCGTGATTGCGAACGGCGGTTTTGAGCTGCCCTCAGAAGCATTGACGCTAGGTAAAAAGCTATTGCTTAAACCTCTGTCTGGTCAGTTCGAGCAGATGAGCAATGTCGCCACATTGGAAGATCTTGGCTTGGCAAGTTGTATGGATATGTTGGATGCCTCGATTGTTCGCCAGTGGCTGGATGAAGAGCAGGCCGAAAGTGTCAGTTACCCTGATGTTGCAGAGGCGATCGCAGACTGGCTGGTGAAAGGTGACTGGGAAAACAAAATGGAGCTGACACATCGCTTGTGGGAGAAAGTCGATTTTCCTAGCTACGTGACTAACATCTAGCCCACCACTCAATCATTAGAATCTTGACAGCATCAATCTATTGATGCTGTTTTTGTATCTACCCTTGGACTTATTTTTCCTACCAATAGTTCCCGTCAAGCTCTTAGCATTCATTCTTAAACTTAATTCATTGGCTAAATCTTTACAGTATGAGTGATTTATACTTTTTTATATGTTGCTTAAGGTTGTGATTATTAAGCTTAATTTTATGACTTAAGTAAAAAATACTGATTAATTATCAATCTTGTTGCTAATGATTGATTGATTCGTTGATAGTAGAAATCCGCCAGGAGTCATCTGACGGATAAATATAACAAAATACGGGTTATCTATTCCCAACCAATATTCATTTTAAGAACCATTTATACATTGACGAATACAAGAGGCTTGCCTGATGATTGATAAAAAAGAGTCTATGAGTGCGATTGCTAGCTACCGAATGGAAAGCACTCTACGTGGAGTAGATCTAAACCTTCTGACTGTGTTTGATGCAGTAATGCAAGAGCAAAATATTACCCGTGCTGCTCATAACCTTGGCATGTCTCAGCCAGCGGTAAGTAACGCAGTAGCTCGTTTGAAAGTAATGTTTAACGACGAGCTGTTTATGCGCCAGGGTCGTGGTATCCAACCGACTCAACGCGCTCGTCAGCTATTTGGCCCTGTACGCCAAGCATTGCAACTTATCCGTAACGAGCTACCAAGCTCAATTTTCTCGCCTGAAACATCGACGCGTTTGTTCAAACTGGCGATCTGCAGCCCATGCGATATGCGCTTCGCTCCTAAGATCATGTCGACAATTCATGATCAAGCGCCAAATGTACAGCTTCACCTTGATGCGGAATTTGATCGCCAGCTGGCTGAAAGAATGCGCTACCAGGAAATCGACTTCGTGATTGATTACGCTCGCTTTGATGAGCAAGGTTTCTCAAGCACTGAAATCTTCCAAGATGAGCTAGTGGTAGTGGCGTCTAAGTCTCACCCACGCATCCAAGAAGCAGTAACGGCGGACCTTCTGAAAGGTGAGCGTCATGCGAAACTTTCTCGCGTACATGGTCAGCGTAGTTTCTCTGAGCAGGCGTATCGTGATTTGGATGTGCAGGCATACTACGAAGGTACGAGCCTGAGCAACGTACTTTACGTTGTTGGTCAATCTGAACTCGTGACGATTGCACCACGTTGGATGGTAGAAAATGCAGCGAACAAAGATCAGCTACAAGTTCTGGACTTCCCATTTGAAAACGGCAAGATCAGCGGCTTCCTGAGCTGGCATGAATCAAGTGAGAAAGATAAAGGTCACATCTGGCTACGTGACCAGTTAATGATGATCTGTGGTGAAGTAGTTGCTCTAGACTAATTTACTGTTATTTAAGAGATCAATAAAACCTTGAGTGGCTATTCGCCATTCAAGGTTTTTTACTATTTAGTTGGTAACTTTGATGCCTGTCAGTTGCCTTTTGTGACCTGAAATGTACACTTGTGCGCTCAAAAAAGCTTACAGGTGTAAGCTTAAAGGTAGTTAGAGATGGCCAACTTAGATTTTCATATTGTAAAAAAAATTCGCGAACAAATTGCCAAAAGCGGTGACCGTATTGCTCTTAAACATAAAGTGGGTGAGATGTGGAACGGCATCAGTTGGAAGCAGTTTGGCCAGCAGATAGATGCATTATCGCTTGCGTTCTTGACGCACGGCATAAAAGTCCAAGATAAAATCGGCATCTTTGCCAACAATATGCCTCAGTGGACCATCACGGATTTCGCGGCACTTCAAACCCGTGCGGTGACAGTGCCTATTTACCCTACCAATACCGCAGCGCAATCTTCCTACATTCTGCAAGACGCTGATGTGCGCATCTTATTTGTCGGCGAGCAGGCCCAGTTTGATGCGGCTGTGTCGATTTTTGAACAATGCCCGCAATTGGAATTGGTTGTGGCGATGTCGGACGATGTTGATGTAGGCGATTATGATTTTTCTCGCTCTTGGCAGCAGTTTGTCTTTGCTGCTGATAAAGCCATGCAGAGCGAATTAGATACTCGCCTCAATGATGCCAATATTGAAGACTTGCTGACCTTGATTTACACCTCAGGTACGACGGGTCAGCCAAAAGGGGTTATGCTGGACTATGGTAATGTCGCAGCTCAGCTTGAAGGTCATGACGCCCGATTAAGTTTGTCTCAAGATGATGTTTCGCTTTGTTTTCTGCCTTTATCACACGTGTTTGAGCGAGCATGGACATTCTACGTATTGTATCGTGGTGCTACCAACTGTTACCTGCAGGATACGATGCAGGTTCGTGAAGCGTTGAGTGAAGTTCAACCGACAGTGATGTGTGCGGTTCCACGTTTTTACGAGAAAATCTTCTCAGCCATTCATGAAAAAGTCTCCAAGGCTCCGATGATTCGCAAGGTGTTGTTCACCTGGGCTGTGAATATGGGCGCTAAAATAGCCGCCTGTGATCAGGAAGGGCGTCAACCCTCTTTCATTTTGAAAAAGTCCCATCAGCTGGCTGACAAGTTGGTGCTGTCCAAGCTACGCGCTCTACTGGGTGGTCGAATTAACTTTATGCCATGTGGTGGTGCGAAGTTGGATGAGACGATTGGTCGCTTTTTCCATGCGATGGGAATCAACGTCAAGCTTGGCTATGGCATGACAGAAACGACAGCGACGGTGTCGTGTTGGTCAGACAATAGCTTCAACCCAGATTCCATAGGTATGGCGATGCCTGGTGCACAGGTAAAGATTGGCGAAAACAACGAAATTCTCGTCCGTGGACCTATGGTGATGCGTGGTTACTACAAGATGCCGGAAGAAACGGCAAAAACGTTTGATGAGCATGGCTTCCTCAAAACTGGGGATGCGGGTCATATTGATGAAGACGGCAACCTGTTTATTACCGATCGCATTAAAGAGTTGATGAAAACGTCTGGTGGTAAGTACATTGCACCGCAGATGATTGAAGGAGCAATCGGTAAAGACCACTTTATTGAGCAGATCGCCGTGATTGCGGATACGCGTAAGTTTGTTTCTGCGCTTATTGTGCCGTGCTACGACAGTTTGGAAGAATACGCGAAAGAGTTGAACATCAAATACCATGATCGTGTTGAGCTGATTAAGCATCATCAAGTGATAGAAATGCTCGAAAAACGAGTGAATGACCTGCAGCAAGAGCTGGCGAAGTTTGAGCAGGTTAAGAAGTTCAAATTGCTACCAAAAGCCTTCTCGATGGATGAAGGTGAATTAACCCCGACTCAGAAACTGCGCCGTAAGGTTATTAACGACAAATATCAGGACGAAATCGAAGAAATGTACAGTGATACAGCAATGAAAAAGTAAATCTCTGACAAGTTAAATTTCGAAGTGTTTAAAAATCCCTCAATCGGTTCAAACTTGCCGGTGAGGGATTTTTTATACCTGAATTTTACGACCTTTTACGGTGAAAATATCGTGGAGATACAGTGTTGGATAATATTTTACTCTGAATTTTTGAGGTTAATTTGTCATATTTTCTGATTTTTATGCTTCGGCTGGTGTTCTTTCCTTATATTAGTTTGATAAATAGCATCTTGTTTAAAATGAGAGTTAAGTCGCATTAGATCCTTTGATAAGAAAACGTTACATTTGTTGCGTGAACTTGTTTTCTGTTACGACAGAACAAGACATAGCCGAAAAAGTGGAAGTATTTCGATTTAGGCTACGAATAAGCCCTAGACTATGTAAAACCAGCCCAATTAGTTGACCTTATTAATTGGTAAACTGGTGAGGAGAATAATATGGCAGCAATGTTGTCCGGTGCGGAGATGGTTGTTCAATCTCTGATCGAAGAAGGTGTTGAACAAATTTTCGGGTATCCAGGCGGTTCTGTTTTGGATATCTACGATGCTCTTCATGCTAAGACAGATCAAATCAAGCACGTCCTAGTTCGTCATGAACAAGCCGCTACCCATATGGCAGATGGCTATACCCGTGCAACTGGCAAACCAGGCGTAGTTCTGGTGTGCTCAGGTCCAGGCGCGACCAATACTGTGACAGGTATTGCGACCGCGTATATGGATTCTATTCCTATGATCGTGATTTCAGGTAACGTGCCTAACAACCTGATTGGTAATGACGCTTTCCAAGAGTGTGATATTGTCGGTGTCTCGCGTCCGATTGTTAAACACAGCTTCTTGGTAAAGAAAGCAGAAGATATTCCTGAAATCATGAAGAAAGCTTTCTATATTTCGACAACAGGGCGTCCTGGCCCGGTTGTTATCGATCTGCCAAAAGATGTTATGAATCCGCAGATCAAACTGCCATACGAATATCCTGCCAGTATTTCAATGCGTTCATATAAGCCAACTACGACGGGTCACAAAGGCCAGATCAAAAAGGCTTTGAAAGCACTACTTGCGGCGAAAAAGCCGGTTCTTTACGTCGGTGGCGGCGCCGTAATTTCTGAAGCGGATGAGCAGATTCAGAAGCTGTCAGAGGCATTAAACTTACCTGTCGTTAGTACCTTAATGGGGCTAGGTGCCTTCCCGGGTACGCATAAAAACTCTCTTGGTATGCTGGGGATGCATGGTGTGTATGAGGCCAATATGGCCATGCACAACGCAGACTTAATCTTTGGCATCGGTGTACGATTTGATGATCGAACCACCAACAATTTGGAAAAATACTGCCCGAATGCCAAAGTGATGCATATTGATATTGACCCGTCATCTATCTCGAAGAACGTCAAAGCAGACCTGCCTATTGTTGGCTCTGCAGAGAAAGTGCTGGCGAGTATGGTGTCACTGCTGGAAGAGCAAGGCGCGACCAATGATGGCGAAGCGCTTCAAAGCTGGTGGGATGATATCCAGACTTGGCGTGATCGCGAATGCCTGTCTTATGAATCCACGCCTGAGCGCATTAAACCTCAACAGGTGATTGAAGTACTGCACAAGCTAACGAATGGCGATGCGTACGTTGCTTCTGATGTGGGTCAGCACCAGATGTTTGCTGCGCTTTACTATCCATTTAATAAACCACGTCGCTGGATTAATTCTGGTGGTCTCGGCACGATGGGCTTCGGTCTGCCAGCTGGCCTTGGGGTTAAATTTGCTAAGCCTGATGAAGAGGTGGTAGTGGTGACGGGTGATGGCAGTATCCAGATGAACATTCAGGAACTGTCGACGGCGCTGCAATATGATATCCCAGTCAAGATCATTAACCTGAATAACCGTTTCCTAGGTATGGTGAAACAGTGGCAAGACATTGTTTACCAAGGAAGACATTCTAACTCATATATGAGCTCCGTTCCGGACTTCGTTGCGATTGCAGAAGCATACGGACATGCGGGGATTCGCATTGAAACTCCAGACCAGCTTGAGTCTGGTTTGAAACAAGCATTAGAAATGAAAGATCGTTTAGTGTTTGTTGATATCAATGTTGATGAAACTGAGCATGTGTACCCAATGCAAATCAAAGGCGAAGGTATGGACAAGATGTGGCTAAGCAAAACGGAGAGAACATAATATGAGACACATTATTTCACTGCTAATGGAAAACCAACCGGGTGCGTTATCCCGAGTGGTAGGTCTGTTCTCACAACGTGGCTACAACATTGAGTCGTTAACCGTATCACCGACAGATGATGAAACGCTGTCGCGTTTGAACATTACAACGATTTCCGATGATATGCAGCTTGAACAGATTCAGAAACAGCTCAATAAGTTGATTGATGTACTGAAAGTTCAAGAAGTTACCGAGCTTGATCATATTGAGCGTGAGCTGATGATGGTTAAAGTGAAAGCCAGTGGTTTTGCTCGTGCAGAAGTAAAGCGTACAGCGGATATCTTCCGTGGTCAGATTGTTGATGTCACTGCTTCTCAATACACGGTTCAACTAGCGGGTACCAGTGAAAAGCTGGATGCGTTTATTCAAGCGATTTCAGAGGTGACTGATGTTATTGAGGTTGCGCGAAGTGGTGTGGTAGGGATTGCACGCGGTGAGCGTTCACTAAAACCTTAGCCTGATACGAGTTGTTAAAAAAAAGCCTTAGTCATGGACTAAGGCTTTTTTGTTTAAGGGTCATTTGCTGAGAAAGCTAACTGCTTTGTCTGGGAAATCGGTAAACAGACCATCTACTTTGACCTGATTGTAGAAGATATCCATCATTCCCTCGAAGCTATCCGTATAACTCGGAATACGGCCAGGATCGGCTCGGAAAGTGTATGGGTGAACATCTAGGCCTGCTGCTTTTGCCTCTTTCATCAACGGCTTGATAATAATGTTGTCTTTGGTTGATTTATCATCGACCAACATAGGTTTCCAAGGGCCAATGCCTTCGGCGTACTTGGCAACTTCCTTCATTGCGCCTGATTCGAACATCCAATCATAGCTGTACGGGGTTGCCGTATCGCCTTTGTAGACCATGGTTTCGTTCCAGTCAGTGTAAGCCATCAGCTGCACTAACTTGAGATCCATGTCCATACTAGGCATGAGTTCATCGTTAATGCGTTTGAGCTCATTGGCGTCAAAGCATTGCAGGTACACTTTGTCATTCTGACTGTCATAGCCGTACTGCTTTAATAGCTTAAGCACAGCGGAAGAGATATCTTTGCCTTCATGACGGTGGAACCAAGGTGCTTTGATTTCAGGGTAGATACCAATATCGTAACCAAGTGTCTTGTTGAGCCCTTGAATCAGCTCAATTTCTTCAGCCAGAGTAGGGACGCTGAAATCGGATTTCCACATCGGAAAACGAGTCGGATAACCCGCAACTTTATTGCCATTGTCGTCAATATTGAACCCTTCAGTCACCTTTAGGGTTTTGATTTCAGCGAGCGTAAAGTCAATCGCATAATAGCGGCCATCAGCGCGAGCACGATCAGGGTAGCGCTCTGCTACATCGGTGACTCGATCTAAATAATGATCGTGGAGGACAACTAATTGATCGTCTTTAGTCATGACAACATCTTGCTCGATGTAATCCGGTTTCATTGCGTAAGCCAAAGCTTTGGCTTCTAGAGTATGTTCTGGCAGATAGCCTGACGCGCCGCGGTGAGCGATAACCAGAGGCTTAGCCAAAGCTCCAGCAGATAGGCTAAGAGCCAGAAATGTAGCGCAAACTGACGTTGTTTTCATTCTTCATTCCTTGATTAAAATGAGGCAGCGATGCTGCCTCTTTGATGAGTATTAAGCGAGTGCTGCCTTTTCGGCTTCTTTCTGTTTATGGTGAGCACGTTCGCCAACAAATGCATAAATTAGACAAATAATCGACGCGATACAAGAGGCTACGAGAATGATAAATCCACCATCCCAGCCAAAGTGATCCACGGTGTAACCCAGAATCGCGTTAGCAGCCACAGCACCGCCTAGGTAACCAAATAGTCCGGTTAGACCAGCAGCGGTACCTGCGGCTTTTTTCGGTGCAAGTTCAAGAGCATACAAACCGATCAACATAACCGGACCGTAAATCAGGAAGCCAATGGCAACCAGTGCCATCATGTCTACCGCAGGGTTACCGGCTGGGTTGAACCAGTAAACCAAGACGGCAACAGTTACTAAGGCCATAAACAAGATACCGGCTGGAGCGCGGCGACCTTTGAACAGCTTGTCGGAAATCCAACCACACAATAAGGTGCCCGGAATGCCTGCCCACTCGTAAAGGAAGTAAGCCCATGAAGATTTATCAACCGTGAAGTCTTTTGCTTCTTTGAGGTAAACCGGTGCCCAGTCAAGCACGCCATAGCGGATCAGATAAACAAACGCGTTCGCAATGGCGATTGACCAGAGTAGCTTGTTAGAAAAAACGTACTTAAAGAAGATTTCTTTGGCCGTCATTTCCTTTTCATGTGATTTATCGTAATCGTCTGGGTAGTCGTTTTTGTATTCTTCAATGGGTGGCAAACCGCAGGATTGTGGTGTGTCGCGAACTGTCATCCAGACAAAAATGGCAACCAGCGTGGCGAAAAAGGCAGGAACGTAAAAAGCGGTACGCCAGTCGTCATTAAATGCCCATAGCCCAAGGATGAAGAGAGGACCAATCAGACCTCCGCCTACGTTGTGGGCGACATTCCATACTGAAACGACTTCACCACGTTCTTTGCGTGACCACCAGTGAACCATGGTTCTACCACAGGCAGGCCAGCCCATCCCTTGGAACCAACCATTTAGGAAAAGCAGGATGAACATTGCAGTGATGCTGCCCGTTGCCCAAGGCATGAAGCCGAAGCAAAACATGATCAGTGCGGACATCAACAAGCCGCCACTGAGGAAATAGCGTGGGTTTGATCGATCAGAGACGCTACCCATTAAGAATTTAGATAAGCCATATGCAATCGAAACTGCCGCTAAAGCAACACCAAGATCGCCACGGCTAAAGCCTTGTTCGATCAGGTAAGGCATTGCCAAGCTGAAGTTCTTTCGAACTAAGTAGTAGCCAGCATAGCCGACAAAGATACCGATAAAGAGCTGCCAACGTAATCGGGAATAAGTGCTGTCGAGCTTATCGGAAGATAAGCGGTCGATGTGCGCCTTAGGTTTGAAGATTCCAAACATAGGGACCTCATTGTTATTGTGCGATGGTAAGTAAAGGAAAAGCGAACGAGCAAAATGTATTTCGTTCGAAAGTGTTGGGCATTGTATGAATAATGAGAGTTATTTCTGTGATAAATGTTGCATAAGTATTAAATTTTGCGAAAATACAGAAAGTTAGTCTGAAAAACTTCGACTTTGATTCCGTAATTGCTAGTTTTCGTGATAACTAAGAAGCTCATTAATGAACAGTTTTTGTTCACAAGAGAACATTATGGTGTGATGTTTGGTAAGGGCAGAAATGTGGAGTATTAAAAAAGCCACTGCAAAGGCAGTGGCTTTGATAGCGTTGAGGTTTTACTTAGTGAAGAATACGCGCGCGTAGCGTGCCTTCAATACCTTTGAGTTTCTTAAGTGCTTCTTCAGAGCGGCTGGTTTCAACATCGATAACGACATAACCGATATCGGCGCTAGTCTGTAGATACTGACCCGCGATGTTGATGCCTTCTTCTGCGAAGATAGTGTTTATCTGAGTCAGGATACCTGGGCGGTTTTTGTGAATGTGCAATAGACGAGAACAGTCACGGTGCTCAGGCAGAGACACTTCAGGGAAGTTAACACTTGAAAGCGTCGAACCGTTGTCAGAGTATTTCGCCAGTTTACCTGCCACTTCGACACCAATGTTTTCTTGAGCTTCCTGCGTAGAACCACCCACATGTGGTGTCAGGATGACATTGTCGAACTTCTGCAGTGGTGATTCAAATGGGTCTGCATTAGTTTTAGGCTCGGTTGGGAATACGTCAATTGCAGCACCAGCTAGGTGACCAGATTCCATCGCATGACAAAGCGCTTCAATATCAACCACAGTGCCACGCGCTGCGTTGATGAAAATCGCCCCCGGTTTCATACGAGCAAATTCTTCTGCACCCATCATGTTTTTGGTGCCCGCGGTTTCTGGAACGTGCAGAGAAATCACATCACACTTGTTCAGTAGCTCACTCATGGTATGTACTTGAGTTGCGTTACCAAGTGATAGCTTGTTCTCAATATCGTAGAAGTAAACACGCATCCCTAGGTTTTCCGCGATAATGCCCAGCTGCGTGCCGATGTGACCGTAGCCGATAATACCTAAGCGTTTGCCTCGAGCCTCGTACGAGTTGTCGGCGCTTTTCTTCCAGATACCACGGTGTGCTAGGGCATTCTTTTCTGGAATCCCGCGCAGTAGAAGCAGGACCTGACCGAGAACCAATTCCGCCACACTGCGTGTGTTCGAGAATGGGGCATTAAACACTGGAATACCGCGAACGGCGGCTGCATTAAGATCGACTTGGTTGGTACCAATACAGAAACAACCAATCGCGACTAGCTTTTCCGCTGCGTTGATCACTTCCTGCGATAGGTTAGTGCGGGAGCGAATACCGATGAAATGAACATCCTTTACTGCTTCTAGCAATTCGTCTTCCGGTAACGAGCCTTTGTGGTATTCAATATTGGTGTAACCAGCAGCCTGCAGCACTTCTACCGAAGATGGGTGAAGACCTTCAAGCAGGAGGATCTTAATTTTGTCTTTTTCCAGTGAAACTTTGGCCATTGTCTTCGTCCTTAAAATGGAAATTTGGGGCTTAACTGGCGCACAAGCGGTGTAATGTTATTAAAGCAAACGTTTTGTTAGCAAAAAGCCTGACGCAAACGTTTTCCTTGTGCGTCTTCTGCTCACTAAGTTAACAAAAAAAATACACTTTGGGTAAGAAAATTACGGAATAAGGAATAATTTTTATAGGATAAAAGACGAAAACGGCACCTAATGGTGCCGTTTGTAATGAAATAACCGAAACTAGCTTCAATTAATCTTCGATTTTTGCCCCTTGAGGCGTGCCAGTGATCACCACGTCCGCACCACGGTGAGCAAACAAGCCAACCGTCACAACACCTGCGATAGCATTGATTTTATCTTCCATTTCTTTCGGGTGGGTGATCTGCATGCCATGCACATCCAGGATAACGTTGCCGTTATCTGTCACCACGCCTTCACGGTATACAGGGTCGCCACCAAGTTTCACCATTTCACGAGCGACGTAAGAACGCGCCATTGGGATGACCTCTACAGGTAACGGGAACTCACCCAGAACGTCAACAGCTTTGGTACCATCTACGATACAGACAAACTTATCTGAAATAGCGGCAACAATTTTCTCGCGTGTTAGCGCCGCGCCACCACCTTTGATCATGTCACGCGCTGCGTTGATTTCGTCAGCACCGTCAACGTAGACATCTAAGTTCGATACTTCATTACAGTCGAAGACTTCAATGCCTAAACCTTTCAGCTTTTCAGTCGATGCTTCTGAGCTAGAAACCGCACCTTTGATATCGTCTTTGATTGTACCGAGTGCGTCGATGAAGTGATTTACCGTAGAGCCTGTACCAACACCGACAATGCTGTCTTTTTCAACATACTTAAGTGCTGCCCAACCAGCTTCTTTCTTCATTTCATCTTGAGTCATGCCCATCTCCTGAATGAGGTTTGAATTTAACGTTTGCGGCGCGATTATATAACCAATCTAAGGCTATTCCCAATCCCAGATCTGCTTTGGTGTCACTATTTTTGGTAAAGGCACATCCCAAGATTCAGTGGGTAGTTGCTCGACCTGTTGGCAATCATGCGCGAGGCCTATGGGTTTAGGCCCAGATTGATGATGGAACCAAGGCTCCAACGTTCGGTCGTAGTACCCTCCACCCATGCCGAGACGATGTCCATGGTGATCAAACGCTACTAGTGGAGTACAGATAAGGTCGAGCTGACTGACGGGAATAATTTGAGTTTGGTCCAGCTTAGGTTCTTGAATCTTATAACGATTAAGTACCATCGGTGTTTCAAGGTCGTAGCGTAGAAACAACAAATGTCCGGCTGAAAATGGATGGATAACAGGGAGGTAAATCGTTTTTCCTTGCTGTCTCAACCAGTCAATTAGTGGGGCGGTATTGATTTCACCGTCAGCAGACAGGTAAAGGGCAATGTGTTGAGCTGAAGAGACTTCCGGCAATTGAGCAAATTGGGTAATTAAATCCAACCCCGCTTTTTGCTTGGTTTCATCATTGAGTTGATTGCGCTTGGTGCGAATTAGTTTTCTGAAATCTTGTCGAGAAAGAATCATAAGAGTACCCATGGTTGTTGGGTACCGAGGAGGATACCCCAGAGTGCCGTTGGAGATTTTGACCCTTGAACCAGCTGGTTCAAGGCGGATCAGCAATGATAACCGTAGGCTTCTCGGTTCAAGCCGAGCTTGCTCAATAGCTATCAAGTACTAACCCTTAGGGATTGCTTATCGGCTCAGGGACTTAATCCCCTCACGAACACTCCAGGGTAAATTCTTGTTTGGCGGTAAAGGCTATTGTTGTCCTGGCTTTACTTTACTTAGTGCATCACTGAGTGATGCCGTGAGCTTTTCCAATTGCTCATTTAACGCATTTTGCTGTTGTTCATCTACTGTATCACGGCTTTCAAGCTCATGACAGACGTTCAGAGCGACAAAGGTGAGCAGTTGAACTTCGTTGGTAATCTTTGTCTTGGCAGCCATGTCTTGTAAACGCTCATCAAGATGCTGAGCGGCGTTACGTAAAGACTCTTCTTGTCCAGACGGGCAGTTAACCCGGGTTAGTTTACCTAAAATTTCGACTTCAACTGCTTGATTACTCATACCGACTCTAAATGCGTTAGTAGGGGTGATATGCAGACAATCACCGAGGAGGAAACTATAGGAAAAGGCTTGTTAAGATTCAAGCTTTTCCCAATCAAGGTGCACAAATCATGACGCAATAACACAGTAATTGGGCAAATTGTGTAAAAGCTATCCACAATTGCGCAATCGCTCGTTTTCGCTGGTCTTGGTAAATGGTAGGATTGGCCTTATTTAGCAAATTTAGGTCTCTTTCATGAGCGAACGCAATCTTCCAGAATACCTGACATTAGCAAGTGAACTTCAGTCTGCTGGTCTGGCGGTGAATCCTGCGGAACTGCATGGCCTGTTAGCGGGAATGCTAAGCGGTGGTTTAAGTCTGACAGACAAAAGCTGGCAACCGCTAATCTTTGATTACACCAATGATGGTATGGGATGGCCTGCTAAGTCACTGCAATTGGCTCAGGCGACATTGGATGCAACCATCGTAGAATTTACCGGCTCAGGCATGGATATTTCAATGTTGATCCCTGATGAAGATGCCAGTGCAAGTCTATTCGATACCGCTGACGGTGTTGCTGAATGGGTGAATCACTACATTTCTGGCTTAGGCCTTGTGAATGCTGATCTGAAAAAAGCTTCAACGGATGTTAAAGAAGCGTTGGCAGATTTAGAAGAGATTGCCAAGCTGGGCATCGATGAAGATGACGATATGCAAGAGCAAGCTCAACTGCTAGAGCAGGTGATTGAACATGTTAAAGCGTGTGCGCTGACGATTCACGCTGAATTTGGCCAAAAGCCGGTAGAGCAAAAGGCTCCGACCATCCACTAATCAGGACTCCCCATGAAGCAGTTTGATGTTGTAATTGCTGGTGGCGCAATGGCGGGCATGACGCTGGCACTGGCGATCAATAAACTCTCTCAGCAGCCGCTGTCTATCGCGGTTGTCGAGCCTTACCAAGTCGACCATCAGGCTCATCCTGGCTTTGACTCTCGTTCTATTGCCCTGTCTTACGGTACTGTCAATATTCTTAAGCAATTCGGGCTGTGGGAAGACATTTCAACCTTCGCGACTGCTATCCGCCATATTCATGTTTCTGACCGCTCTCATGCAGGTATGACTGAGATTGATAACCTCGAAGTTGGCGTTGAAGCTCTGGGCTATGTTGTCGAACTAGCAGATGTTGGCCGTCTCTATCATGAAAAGGTCGCTCAGGACTCTAATATCACTTTACTGTGCCCAGCCTCGGTTAATCAGATCGAACGACAGCAGCAATGCGTTCACATCGAACTAGATAATGGCCAAACCATCAGTGGGAAACTGCTGGTGGCGGCGGACGGTGCGATTTCGACCTGCTGTCAGCAAATCGGGCTCGATTTCAACGAGCACGACTTCGAGCAAGTCGCGGTCATTGCTAACATTAAGACGGCAGAGCATCACCAAGGTCGCGCTTTCGAACGTTTTACCTCTTCTGGACCTGTGGCTCTATTGCCAATGAGCGAACATCGCATGTCTCTGGTTTGGTGTTTAAGACCAGATGATGCACAGCGCGTTATGTCGCTCGATGATGATGCCTTTCTAAAAGAGCTCCAGCACGCATTTGGCTGGCGATTGGGGAAATTGGAAAAAGTCGGCCAGCGGGCTGCGTATCCATTGTTGTTACGTTATCGAGAGCAGAACACCTCACATCGATTTGCCATTGTTGGTAATGCAGCGCAAACATTGCACCCGATTGCTGGCCAAGGGTTTAACCTTGGGATTCGTGACGTAGCGACATTGGCTGAGGCGATAGCCAGTCATAGCGGCGATCCTGGAGATTATTCGGTATTGAGCCAATTTAAACGCCGCCGCGAAAATGATCGCAGTGCGACGATTTCACTGACATCGTCTCTGGTTCATATTTTTTCTAATGATTATCTCACGCTACGTATTGGTCGAAATCTCAGCTTGGCCGCGATGGACAACATTCCAATGTTGAAAGCGCCTTTATTAGCAAGAACTTTAGGCTTAGTTGCTCGATAGCAGCTTGAATGAGGATTGAATTCAGATGATGCAAAGCGTTGATATTGCAATTGTCGGTGGTGGCATGGTTGGCCTAGCTTTGGCCGCGGCATTTAAAGATACCGACTTGCGTATTGCGGTGATAGAAAGTCGAGTACCTGATAGCGAATTAACGGACTTACCGGATGTTCGTGTGTCAGCCTTGAGCCGTTCAAGTGAAAACATATTGCGTAATTTAGGGGCTTGGAATGGCATTGTAGAGCGCCGTGCCGCGCCATACTCGGCGATGGAAGTTTGGGAGCAAGACAGCTTTGCTCGGATTGAATTTGATGCGCAAAAGCTCGCTCAACCCGATCTCGGACATATTGTTGAGAATCGTGTGATTCAGCTATCACTACTTGAGCAGGTGAAGCAGCAGTCGAACGTCAGCCTGTTTATGCCTGCTCAGTGCAGCTCTATGGCGGTTGGTGAAAGTGAAGCTTGGCTCACTTTGGATAATGGTCATGCATTGACGGCTAAACTTGTGGTCGGCGCGGATGGTGCCAATTCTTGGGTGCGCAAGCAACAGGATATACCGCTAACGCATTGGGACTATGGGCATAGTGCTGTGGTTGCGAATATCTGGACAGCAGAAACGCATGACAGAGTGGCTCGTCAGATTTTTACCCCACAAGGACCTCTGGCTTTCTTACCTATGGGAGAAAGTAATATGAGTTCGATTGTTTGGTCTATAGAACCGAATCGAGCAGAGAGTTTAGTCGCGATGTCCGATGAAGAGTTCAACAAGTCGCTGACGGCAGAATTTGACGCTCGACTGGGCTTGTGTGAAGTCGTTGGTCAACGTTTCGCCTTCCCGCTAAAAATGCGTTACGCGCGTGATTTTGCGGTTGAAAGGGTCGCCTTAGTGGGGGATGCCGCACATACTATTCATCCATTAGCCGGGCAGGGCGTTAACCTGGGTTTGCTTGATGCCGCGAGTCTAGCGCAAGAGGTGATGACCTTATGGCGTAAAGGTGAAGATATCGGCACTAAGCGTAACCTGCGCAGTTATGAACGCTGGCGTAAATCTGAAGCTGCGAAGATGATTGCCGCGATGCAAGGCTTTAAAGATCTGTTTGCTGGTGATAACCCTGCGAAGAAGCTAGCGCGAGGCATTGGCATGGCTTTGGTAGGACAATTGCCAGGAGCGAAGGATGAAATCATGAAGCGCGCCCTTGGCTTAAAAGGGAATCTTCCTGCACTAGCGCAATATCATGAAGCGACCTTACCTTGATGGTATTTTAAATGACAAAGGGTTGGCGATTGCCAACCCTTTTTAATTCTTGCCTACGCGTATGCGCAGCGTAGTCGCATAATTTCCTGATTCACTTCCTTGACCGTTTGGAAATGTCGCCGTTCGGCTTTCTCTGGCAAGACCAGTTTACCGTTATCAAATTCAAACTTACCAATACCGTAGATATAAATTCTTCCCTTAAATAGCCGACTTACGTGTTTAGCAATCATACCTGGTGTATAGCGCTTAAACAGTCTCATAGAGTAATCCTTATGTTTAGCAAGCACTGCAAAGTATACGATTTTCCGCCTGTTATTTATGTGATTATGGTGGAGGAATATGCAGTAAAATGAGTTTGTTTGGATATTTGTGTTGTTGTAGGCAAAACGTCCGATAAATATCCATTTTATTGTGACAATTACCTCACTTATGTTCTGTGATGGGAACTCGTCTTGGTTAATCATTCAGCGCAATAGTTAACCCGAGATTTATGACATTTCTAAGAATAGTTTAACTTTTTTATAATATGCCAGCTTACGGTAAATTTTTTGCATAAAAAAAGCCCGCATAATTGCGGGCGAATAGTCACAGATGCATTACACAAAAAGTGGATGTCCTGAAACAATCAGTGGATTCACTTTTTCGTTGGAGAAGGATTTGTGTGTTTATTACTATTCAAACGCTCAGCAGCTAAACACACCAAGCAATACATCATAATTCGCTCGCACTTTAACCAACGAAAATAAGCATAAACTAAAATATTATTTTTGACTATATATGCTTTCGATATGAATAATAATTTAAATTGAATATGTTTCTTATTGAGATCTTTGTCACATTGAAGTGCAATCTGTATGACGTGATACAAGAGGATTTGAAAGGCTTATCAACGGCAGATGTCTGCGAGTACTGGATTGCAGAGACGAATGAGGTCATCTCGTGCTAATGCTATCCCTGCCATGTTGGAGCCGCTGCTTATGGTTACCGTCTCTTCATTCAGGAGCTGGCGATCAAAGACAATTGGCATCTCTGTCGGCAACAGCAGAGGCGTTACCGTGCCAATCTGGTAGCCAGTCAGTTCTTCAACCATGGAGAGATCAACGCAGGTCATTCGGCGGCAACCGAGTAATGCTCGCACTTTTTTGGGATCAACAGATTGGTCACCCGGCGCGCAAGCCAGCACATACAAATCACCCATATCGCGTAATAGCATGGATTTGACCATCTGAGCTGGTCTAACTCCTCGCTGTTGAGCCGCGTCTTCAATGGTGATTGCAGGGGACTGATGGGGCAAGATACGGAAAGAAACCCGCTGCTCGATCAAGTAGCGGGTTAGTTTTGTCTCAAACTTATTTGTCATCTTCAAGAGAATACGGCAGTGCTTGCATGGTCCAGACCGAATCTGGCGTATCTTTCAAACGGAATTGGGTATCAGAATCAAGGTTATTGGGTAATACGATGAGACCGATGCTTACGCCATCATTGAAGCGGTAGCTACTCATCAACTGGCCAGCGCTGCGCCAATTATCACCCACAGAGCGTTCTATTTCCGCTCCGGCTTTGATCTCTGACTCAGAGTGGCCTTTGACGATTTGTAATGCGCGCTTATTTATACCACGGTACTTGGCACGAGCGACGGTTTCTTGGCCCGTGTAACAACCTTTGCTGAAGCTAATTCCACCCAGAGCTTGGACGTTAAGCGCTTGAGGAATATGCTCGCTTTGCTGCTCTTGTGTGACTGCAGGTATAGCGGCTTCAATATCCAGTCGAGTCCAGATGTCTTCACAAGCTTTGGTCGCATTTATCGATTGGCATAGTTGTTCCGCAGTAGTGGCATCAATGGCCAGCAACCAGCGTTGCTGATCAATTTTAATCGCGGTACCACCTTCGATAGTTCGCACATCACCGCGTTGTTGCGAGAGCTCTTCAACGACATAGTTCGCTTTATCGCCAATTAAGCCCAGCAATACATCGGTACTTTGTGCAAATTCTATTTTGGAGAAAATAGCGTACTTTTTAAGTTCAGCGAGTTCAGTCTCAATCGCGGAGCTTGGCTGTAGCATTGCGTAACCGCCTCGGTGGTGGAACAGGCGGAATACGCTCCACACTTTTCCTTTTGCATCACAATGCGCGCCAAAAGTCGCGGTATCTTCGGTCAGTTGAACAACATCACAGGTCACCTGACCTTGTAGGTAAGACTTTTTATCATCGCCTTGTGCGGTGATCATTCCCCACGACGTAAGGTGGGTGAGTACAAGTTCGGGAAGAGAGTCATTGCTAGAAAGAGAAAGTGGAGCAAAGTCGTGTTGCCATTCCATGATGTTTACCTGAATGCTATCGAATAGCACTATGTTAGCGCTTAAGCACTAACGGAAACAACCTTTCAGCTGTATGGATTTATGCCGTAAATGTGTTAGCTAGCTCGGGAGTGTGACTGAGTTAGTAGTTGTCGGCAATTTTGATTGTTAAACTCGGCGCAAACAACCGAACAGGTGAGGAATTAGAATGTACACCACCGAAGAAAAAGCGCGAATTAAATGGGCGTGTCGCCGCGGAATGCTGGAACTGGATGTTGTCATTATGCCTTTCTTTGAAGAGTGCTTTGAAGAACTGAAAGACAATGAGCAGCGTGACTTTGTGTCTCTGCTTGAATGTGATGACCCAGACTTGTTTACTTGGATTATGGGCCACGGTCGCAGTGAAAACTTAGGTCACGCTTCTATGGTCGACAAGATTGTTGCCCACAACCTCAGTAAAGTGCGTTAGGCTCTTCGCCTCCACGTCATTCGTTTCACAACAGGCCAACATCAGTTTCCTGATGTTGGCCTGCTGTTTTTTGATTACTTCCGAACTCCCGCTGACGGCTACCGTCTTTATGGCGGCGTTACTCCTTAAATATCATAGTCAAACAAACTGGTTTGCTGAGCCGATGCAAGGGGGCTTAGTTTTCTCTTCTGCGGATTCCTGCGAAATGGATGGTGAGCCCATCGAGATACAAAGAAGTATTTTGAGCTTAGCCTGGTTCGGAATATTGATCTGGCCTAAAGTTGGCCGCAAGAGAATAATTTGGCGAGACAGTGTTAAGGAAGAGCACTATCGGCAGTTATTAGTGATGTTAAAAAGGGAGCATTAAGCTCCCTTTATTATTAAGAATCGATTTTCTCTGGTTCAAGGATGGTTGGGCCGCTGTCCGGGGCCAGTTCCGGATAGTCGAGCGTGTAGTGTAAACCGCGGCTTTCCTTGCGCTCCATTGCACAGCGCACCATCAGTTCCGCGACTTGAAGTAGGTTACGTAGCTCAAGTAAGTTATTAGATACCTTGAAGTTACTGTAGTACTCGTGCGTTTCCTGCTGCAGCAACTGAATACGACGTAGCGCGCGTTCTAGGCGCTTATCGGTACGAACGATTCCCATATAGTCCCACATGAACAGACGCAATTCGTGCCAGTTGTGCTGAATCACAACCTCTTCATCAGAACAGCTAACCTGACTTTCATCCCATGCTGGAAGAGAAGGAGGAAGTTCGGCAGTATCCATTCGGCGGATAATATCGTTGGCCGCTGACCACGCATAAACAACACACTCTAGCAGTGAGTTTGATGCCATTCGATTGGCGCCATGTAATCCGGTATAACTCACTTCGCCAATGGCATAGAGTTGAGACAGATCCGTTTCACCTTGTTTATTGACCATTACGCCACCACAGGTGTAGTGGGCCGCAGGTACAACCGGAATCGGCTCTTTGGTCATGTCGATGCCAAGGTCCATCAGGCGTGTGTAGATGGTCGGGAAGTGCTTCTCGATGAAATCTGCTGGCTTGTGGCTGATGTCCAAATACATGCAGTCAGCCCCAAGGCGTTTCATTTCAAAGTCAATCGCACGCGCGACGACATCACGAGGAGCTAACTCTTCTCTCTCATCAAAGTCTGGCATAAAGCGAGTGCCGTCCGGACGACGCAGGTAAGCGCCTTCACCACGCAGAGCCTCGGTGAGCAGGAAGTTTCGTGCTTCAGGGTGATACAGGCAAGTTGGATGGAATTGGTTGAACTCCATATTCGCAACCCGGCAGCCTGCTCGCCACGCAATCGCAATACCATCACCAGAGGAAACGTCAGGGTTAGAGGTGTACTGATAAACCTTAGACGCGCCACCTGTTGCCAGTACTACAAACTTGGCTCGAACCGTTTCAACGTGTTCTTGGTTTCGGTTCCAGATATAAGCGCCGACAATTTTCTTGCTGTCGCCACCGACTTTATCTTCGCAGATTAGATCGAGTGCGTTGTGTCGCTCTAGGACCGTGATATTTGGGTGGTTGTGAGCGTTATCTTGCAAGGACGTTTGCATGGCCATACCGGTAGCATCCGCGGCATGCAAAATTCGACGGTGGCTATGACCCCCTTCACGCGTCAGGTGGTAACGAGGTTTTTCGTCACTGTCACCATCTTCACGATCAAATGGGACCCCACCATCGATCAGCCACTGGACACACTCTTTGGCATTTTCAGCGATAAACTCAACGGTTTCTTGCTCACAAAGGCCAGCGCCAGCTATTAGTGTGTCTTCTACATGCGATTCAATACTGTCTGACTCGTCAAAAACAGCGGCAATACCACCTTGAGCGTAATATGTAGCGCCTTCACTTCTCGGCCCCTTACTCAATACAATGACTTTGCCATATTCCGCGACACGTAACGCTAACGACAGACCGGCTGCGCCACTACCCACCACTAACACATCACATTGATGTTCACGGTTTGCGTTCATAAAACTTTTAAATTCCCGAGTTAAGTTGTACTGGCGCCAATCCAACTTTTTAGCGTCAGCTACAGAGCGTTCCCGCTCTTAAATCAATTTAAAATTGCAATATGGACTCTGAAAATACCAGAGTTAGCTCACTATAGTAGCACTGGAGTGAATGCAATTCTTCGTAAATAACATTGCTTTTGAACTCTTTCGTCCCCACAATCTGGAACAGAAGTTACTGGTCCATCACTTCTCAAATAAAATTCGAAGAAAGTTTGAACTTTATATTCATTGCTGAGTCACAATAGTGCTCAAGTAAGCAGTGGTGTCAATACTACATTTTGCATAATTAATGCTCATATCTGACAAGATAGGGGTTAATAACAATAGGAGTACCCGCTCGAATGAACGAGCAGCTGACCGATCAAGTGTTAATTGAGCGAGTTCAGAATGGAGATAAGCAAGCATTTAATTTGTTGGTCACTAAATACCAAAACAAAGTATGTAATCTTATTTCTCGCTACGTCAATAATCCGGGGGATGTACCTGACGTAGCACAAGAAGCATTTATTAAAGCGTATCGCGCTATACCAAGTTTTCGCGGCGAAAGTGCCTTCTATACTTGGTTATATCGAATCGCTGTTAATACTGCGAAAAACCACATCGTCGCTCAAGGTCGTAGACCGCCTGCGCAAGATGTGGATACTGAAGAAGCTGAATATTACGAAACTGGTAGTGCATTAAAAGAAATTTCGAACCCTGAGAACTTAACGTTGTCCAAGGAATTGAAGCAAGTAGTTTTTGGTGCGATCGAAGCACTACCTGATGACTTAAAAACCGCAATGACGTTGCGCGAGCTTGATGGCTTGAGTTACGAAGAAATCGCTGCGGTGATGGATTGTCCTGTTGGAACGGTGCGTTCGCGTATCTTCCGAGCTCGTGAAGCGGTTGAGAAAAAGATTCAACCCCTTTTGCAACGCTAGTACCAGTAACGTTAATGGTGAAAAGAATGGCTGACAAAGAGAAACTTTCAGCACTCATGGATGGAGAGTTGGTCGATAAGGCTTTAATCGGTGAATTAGAGCAAGACCAAACTAGCCTACAAACCTGGAAAAATTACCATTTAATTGGTGATGTGATGCGAGGTGAAGCACCGGAGAAACCGGAGTGGAACATTGCAGATAGCGTTGCACTTGCGCTAGAAGATGAGCCCACGCATTCAACGTTCACCTCTGGCAAGATTACCGATATTAATGAACAACGCATAGAAGCGCAGCCGACGCCTTCTCAAGCGCGTCGTCAGTTGCCAGCTTGGCTCAGCCAATTTGGTCAGGTGGCGGTTGCCGCGTGTGTGTCACTTGCTGTGATCTTAGGCGTACAACAATATGGTGGTAGCGACCCTAGCCAACCGGAAGCGGAGCAATTGCCTGTTCTGCAGACGATTCCATTTGCTGGCAGTGCTGAACCAGTGAGCTTGACACGTTCTTCGGTGGAACAGCCAACAGCCTCAAGTGAGACTAACGTGCAGGAGCAGCGCCGTCGGATTAACGCCATGCTTCAAGACTATGAATTACAGCTTCGCCTCAATAGCGATAACGCTGTAGAGCATAATGACAACCCAGAAACGGTAGTTGAATGAGAAAATTTCTGATCAGTGCGCTGACACTGTTCAGTTTGAGTTCGCCACTAGCCTTTGCAGAAGAAAAACCTGCAGAGGCTTTGTTGCATCAAATGAACGAAGCCAGTCAGCACCTCAATTATGAACTGTCTTATATCCTGATTAAGAAAAACAGCATCGAACCTTTGCTGTATCGCCACGCTCGCAGCGAAGATCAGCAACTCGCTCACCTTGTTTACCTAAGTGGACCTGTACGTGAAGTGATTCGCCGAGGTGATGAGGTTAGTTATATCGAGCCTGGTGTTGAGCCGTTTACCATTGAGTCCGGTAACATGGTTGCCCCGACTATCCCGCTTCTAAATTCTAATGTTGGTGAACTGAGTGAGATTTACGACTTTATTCAAGTCGGTCGAGCGCGTGAAGCGGGTGCGGCTTGCCAAGTATTGAGAATTGCTCCGAAAGACGGGTTACGCTATTCCTACATCCTATGGATCGATGAGCAAACTAAACTTCCACTAAGAGCTGATCTGGTTGATCGCGATGGCGAAGTACTGGAACAGTTTCGCACCATTTCCTATAGCGTCAATGATCAGATTTCCGATATTCTTAGCGGTTTGAATACCGTTAAATTGCCCGATGTACTATCTCTGCCAAAAGGTGAGCTAGAGAAAAGCTTTTGGACGGTCGGCTGGATCCCGAAAGGGTTTGAATCCAAAGAATTGAACCGTTATCGAATGGCGAATACTAACCGCATGGTCGAAACTCAGATGTACACTGATGGTCTGTTTAGTTTTTCCATCTATGTGTCTGAGAGTGACAATTACTCACTTAAAGGTCAGCTGGTTCGTCAAGGGCGCCGTACACTTCACAGCTTCGTAAAAGGTGACAAAGAGATCTCTGTGATCGGAGATATTCCGCCTGCAACCGCTAAGCGAATTGCTCAATCGGTCACCATCAATAAACAAGCGAGTGCCACGCAATGATGACCGCTTTAGCGACAGTATCTGCAGTGAAATCAGGGCCTAAGGGCTATGATGTGGAGCTGAGTTGTGAACAGCAAACCAGCTGCAGCAGCTGCTCGTCGCAAAAAAGCTGTGGTACCGGCATTGTCTCGAAAGCGGTGGGGAACAAGTCTCTGCACTGGCACCTAGTGACCAGCAAACGGGTTAAAGAAGGCCAAGTGGTGGAAATCGGCTTACCGGAAAAAAGCCTGCTGCAATCGGCCGCGGTGGTTTATTTAGTCCCGTTGTTTGCCATGATCCTAGGCTCGGTTGTTGGACAGTGGCTATTAGCGCCTGCGTTTGGTCTGGGCGAAGGTATTGCTATCCTGACATCTGCTATCTTTACTGTGGCAGGCATTTATGGCGCAAAAAGCCTGGCCGTTAATTTTGAACGCCAGTCGCTGCGAGAAGTCATATTACTTCGGGTTTTGGGAGATCCAATTAGCTAGTGCGAAGTGCACAGAAATTGGGTAGAATCTGCCAACTTGATTGAAACGCCGTCACAAGACGGCTTTCTTATGTCCCTATTTTAAAGAGTTTAGTCACACCAAATCATGAAGCACATTCGTAACTTTTCGATTATCGCCCACATCGACCATGGTAAGTCGACCCTATCAGACCGTTTGATCCAAGACTGTGGTGGATTGAGTGACCGTGAAATGGCAGCTCAGGTTCTGGACTCCATGGACCTTGAACGTGAGCGTGGCATCACTATTAAATCTCAAAGTGTGACACTCAACTATACCGCTAAAGACGGTGAAACCTACCAATTGAACTTCATCGATACTCCAGGGCACGTTGACTTCGCCTACGAAGTTTCTCGCTCTCTAGCAGCATGTGAAGGTGCGTTGCTGGTGGTTGATGCTGGTCAGGGTGTTGAAGCTCAGACGTTGGCTAACTGCTATACCGCGATCGAAATGGATCTGGAAGTGGTGCCAATTCTGAACAAGATCGATCTACCTGCTGCGGATCCTGAGCGAGTAGCAGAAGAGATCGAAGAAATTGTTGGCATCGATGCGATGGAAGCCACGCGCTGTTCGGCTAAGACGGGCCTAGGTATTGAAGACGTACTAGAAAACATCGTCTCTGCGATTCCGGCACCAGAAGGTGATCCAGAAGCGCCACTGCAAGCTTTGATCATTGACTCTTGGTTTGATAACTACCTAGGTGTTGTTTCTCTGGTCCGTATTAAAAATGGCGTCCTGAAGAAGAACGATAAGATCAAGGTGATGAGCACTGGCCAAGTTTGGGGTGTGGATCGTCTTGGTATCTTCACACCTAAGCAGGAAGACACGACGCAGCTGCAAACGGGTGAAGTAGGTTGGGTTGTCTGTGGTATCAAAGATATCCTAGGTGCGCCTGTTGGTGATACGCTAACGCTAGCTAAGCACGGTTGTAAAGAACCGCTACCAGGGTTTAAGAAAGTGAAGCCTCAGGTATACGCCGGATTATTCCCAGTCTCTTCGGATGACTATGAAAACTTCCGTGATGCACTAGGTAAACTGAGCTTAAACGATGCGTCTCTGTTCTATGAACCAGAAAACTCAGCTGCACTTGGTTTTGGTTTCCGTTGTGGTTTCCTTGGCATGCTGCACATGGAAATCATCCAAGAGCGTCTGGAGCGTGAATACGATCTCGATCTGATTACCACTGCGCCAACGGTAGTGTACGAAGTAGAGCAAACGGATGGCGAAATTCTTTACGTTGATAGTCCAGCTAAGCTACCAGCAGTGAATGATATCGAAGAAATTCGTGAGCCGATTGCGCGTTGTAACATCCTTGTACCTTCAGATTACTTAGGTAATGTGATTACTCTATGTGTTGAGAAGCGTGGTGTTCAGGTTGATATGGTTTATCACGGTAACCAAGTAGCTGTGACTTACGATATTCCGATGGCGGAAGTGGTACTCGATTTCTTTGATCGTCTGAAGTCAACGTCTCGTGGTTATGCGTCTCTGGATTATAACTTCCAGCGTTTTGAAGCGTCTAACATGGTTCGTGTTGATGTACTTCTCAACGGCGATAAAGTGGACGCACTGGCATTGATTACGCACAAAGATCAATCTCAGACTCGTGGCCGTCAGCTCGTAGAGAAGATGAAAGAATTCATTCCACGTCAGATGTTTGATATTGCGATTCAGGCGGCGATTGGTAACCATATTATTGCGCGTTCAACGGTTAAACAGCTACGTAAGAACGTAATCGCAAAATGTTATGGCGGTGACGTGAGCCGTAAGAAAAAGCTACTGAAGAAGCAGAAAGAAGGTAAGAAACGTATGAAGCAGATCGGTAACGTAGAGCTGCCTCAAGAAGCCTTCTTAGCGATCTTACACGTAGGTAAAGATTAATTTGTTGAGTAATGACTCAATATAAGAACTTGTTAAGTGAAAGGGTTTCGGCTCTTTCACTTTCGTATTTTTGAGGTAAGGGAAGTCAATGGCAAATACATTTTCACTGATCTTGGTTATTGTCACTCTGGTCACTGGTATTGTTTGGGTGTTGGAAAAGCTGGTGTTTGCGAAGAAACGTCAGGCCCAACTAGCGGCAGTTGAAGCTCAGACAAACGGACTGGATGCTGCAACTGCTGAACAAGTGGAAAAGCAGCCATGGTGGATTGAAAACAGTGTTTCAATTTTCCCTGTCATTGCGGCTGTTTTGGTATTGCGCTCGTTTATCTACGAACCGTTCCAAATCCCTTCAGGCTCAATGATGCCGACATTACTGGTTGGGGATTTTATTCTGGTTGAGAAATACGCATACGGTCTAAAGGACCCAGTGTGGCGTACACAACTGGTTGAAACGGGTAAGCCAGAGCGTGGTGACATCGTAGTATTCAAATACCCACCTCAGCCAAACATTGACTACATCAAGCGCGTTGTTGGCCTACCGGGTGATACGGTGCGTTACAGCAGCAAGAAAGAAGTGTGTGTTCAACCTAAAGGCGAAAGCCGATGTACTCAGGTGCCGTTGTCGAATGTGGAAGAAAGCCCATTTATCCAAGATGGTGTGCCACTGATTCAACTGAATGAAAAACTGGGTGAAGTTGAACACCAAATTTTGGTGAACCCATTACGCCGCGATCGCGTGTCGGCTTATCAGCCACGTGGTGGTGTTAATGAGTGGGTTGTGCCAGAAGGTCAGTACTTTGTGATGGGGGATAACCGTGACAACAGTGCAGACAGCCGCTACTGGGGCTTTGTTCCAGAGGCGAATCTGGTTGGTAAAGCGGTTGGTATCTGGATCAGCTTCGAGTTCGAACGCAGTGCAGATAGCTTCTTACCATCATGGATCCCAACTGGTGTTAGGTTTAACCGCATCGGTGGTATTAACTAATTTCTCGTTATATTTGATGCCGCAGCCGTCTTGGCTGCGTCACTTAACTATAGAGAATGAAAAACAATTTAATGAGAGAGCATGAATTCTCCTATTGCCAAACTAGAGAAAAAGCTCGGCTATCAGTTCAATGATGCAGAGCTTATTAACTTAGCGCTGACTCACCGCAGTGCTCATGGAAAACATAATGAGCGTCTTGAGTTTCTGGGCGATTCAATTTTAAGTTTTGTCATTGCTGACGATCTTTATCACCGTTTCCCGAAAGTGAATGAAGGGGACATGAGCCGTATGCGCGCGACACTTGTTCGTGGTAACACGCTTGCGGAGCTAGGTCGAGAATTCGAACTAGGAGATCACTTAAAATTAGGTCCAGGTGAATTGAAGAGTGGCGGGTTCCGTCGTGATTCTATTCTGGCTGACGCTGTTGAAGCTATCATAGGTGCAATCTACCTAGACAGTGATATTGAAATGGTGCGTGGCATTATCCTTAGCTGGTATAAGCAACGCCTTGAAGCGATCCAACCGGGTGTTTCTCAGAAAGACCCTAAAACGCGTCTTCAAGAGTTCCTACAGGGGCGAAGAAAACCACTGCCTGTCTACACAGTGACTAATATTAAAGGTGAAGCACACAACCAGCAGTTTACTGTGTCGTGTGAAGTTGCAGGTGTCGGATCGCCTGTAATAGGTAAAGGCACCAGCCGCCGCAAGGCAGAACAAGCGGCTGCGGAACTAGCACTAGAGCAACTGAGCAATGACTGATTCAACAGATAACAACGAATTCGATATCGATGCGTTTTTCTCATCGAGTGGTGAAGTAAGCTCACCGGAAAACCAACATTGTGGCTTTGTTGCTATTGTTGGTCGTCCAAACGTGGGTAAATCAACGCTACTGAACAGAATTCTTGGGCAAAAAATTTCGATCACTTCTCGTAAGCCCCAAACAACACGCCACCGCATTATGGGTGTCGACACTGAAGGCGATTATCAGGCGATTTATGTCGATACTCCAGGTCTTCACATTGAAGAAAAGCGTGCGATCAACCGCTTAATGAACCGCGCGGCCAACTCATCATTGAGTGATGTGAACCTAGTGTTTTTCCTTGTTGACGGTACCCACTGGACCAAAGACGACGAAATGGTCTTGACTAAGCTGCAGAAGTCTAACTTCCCAGTGGTATTGTGTGTCAACAAAGTCGATAACGTACAAGACCGTAACGACGTTATGCTGCACATGATGGACATGTCGAAGAAGATGGAATTCGTTGATGTGGTGCCTATCTCCGCGAAGCAAGGCAAAAATATCGATGTTCTGCGTAAGCATGTACGTGAACACTTACCTCAAGCGACACATCACTTCCCTGAAGAGTATGTTACTGATCGTTCTCAGCGCTTTATGGCGTCGGAAATTGTGCGTGAGAAACTAATGCGCTTCACAGGTGAAGAGTTGCCTTATTCGGTGACGGTAGAAATTGAACGTTTTGATTACAACCCTGAAACCGATGGCTTCCATATCAATGCGCTGATTCTGGTTGAACGCAATGGTCAGAAGAAAATGGTGATTGGTAAAGGCGGCGAGAAAATTAAGACCATAGGTCGTGAAGCACGTCTGGACATGGAAGAACTGTTCGGTCGTAAAGTGTACTTAGAGACGTGGGTTAAAGTGAAATCCGGCTGGGCTGATGATGAACGTGCCTTGCGTTCACTAGGCTACATCGACGATCTATAAGCTTGGCTGCGAATTCACTTCGCTCCAACATGAGTTAGAATAAGGAGCCATCAGGCTCCTTATTTTTTATGTAACATTCATCTGGCAATCTCTATGACCTCAGAAGGCTTACAGCGTTGTTTCGTTCTTCATCGTCGCCCTTACAGTGAGTCGAGTTTAATTCTCGATGTCTTCAGTGAGGAGTTTGGTCGTGTCACTTTAATGTCTAAAGGCGCGCGCAGTAAACGTTCAAACCTCAAAGGCGCGTTGCAGCCTTTTACGCCTCTATTACTTAAGTGGTCGGGTAAAGGATCGATGAAGACACTGCGTCAGGCGGAGCCGATCAGTCTGGGCTTGCCACTGACGGGGATCAACCTTTACTCCGCCATGTATGTCAACGAGTTGATTGGGCGAGTACTGATGGCGGAAGTGTCAATGCCAGCCCTGTTTCATGATTACCTGCATGCTCTTACTGAACTGGCTCAGTGTGAAAATCCGGAACCGGCATTGCGCCGTTTTGAACTGGCACTGCTGTCTGCTATGGGGTATGGCGTCGACTTTCTCCATTGCGCGGGTACTGGAGAGCCGATTGAACCTGAGATGACCTATCGCTATCGAGAGCAGAAGGGATTTATCGCTTCAGTTCGACGTGACAATCTGACTTTCGTCGGGAATGAACTGATTGCGATTAGTGAACGAAGGTTCACCACAAAAGAACAACTTAAAGCGGCAAAACGCTTTACACGTATAGCATTAAAGCCGTATCTTGGCGGCAAACCATTAAAGAGTCGGGAGCTATTTATGCAAATCTTAGCGCCCAAATCACGGAGTATTGGAAAATGAGCTCAATCTATCTGGGTGTTAACATCGATCACATTGCCACATTACGTAACGCGCGCGGTACTAAGTACCCAGATCCTGTTCATGCAGCGGAAGTCGCCGAGCGTGCTGGAGCAGATGGCATTACCATTCACCTTAGAGAAGACCGTCGCCATATTGTCGATCGTGATGTACGTATCCTAAGGGAAACGATCCAAACTCGTATGAATCTTGAAATGGCTGTGACGGATGAGATGGTTGAAATTGCTCTGCAAACCCAACCTGAATACGTGTGTTTGGTTCCAGAAAAGCGTGAAGAGCTGACCACCGAAGGTGGTTTGGACGTGGCGGGCCACGTAGAAAAGATCAAAGCAGCGACCAAAATACTGACGGAAGCGGGCATTAAAGTCTCTCTGTTTATTGACGCTGATCGTGAACAGATTGATGCAGCAAAAGCGTGTGGCGCGCCTTACATCGAGCTGCACACTGGTCATTATGCGGATGCTGAAAACGATGAAGATCAGCAAGATGAGCTGAAGAAAATTGCAGCTGGTGCAAGCTATGCGGCTGACTTAGGTATCACCGTGAATGCAGGCCATGGTCTGACTTACCATAACGTAGCTCCGATTGCTGCTATCCCTGAAATCTATGAACTGAACATCGGTCACTCTATCATCGGTCGTGCCGCATTTGATGGCTTGCATAAAGCCGTGGCAGACATGAAAGCACTGATGGTCGAAGCGCGTAAGTAACCGCAATGGCGATCGTTGGTTTAGGGACAGATATTGCGGAAATTGAACGTGTTGAAAAGGCACTGTCCCGCAGCGGTGAAGCGTTTGCCCGACGTATTTTAACTGATGTCGAGCTACAACGCTTCCAATCGCTTAAGCAGCAGGGGCGGTTTTTAGCCAAGCGCTTTGCCGCTAAAGAAGCGGCGTCAAAGGCATTGGGAACTGGCATTGCATTGGGGGTGACTTTCCATGATTTCACCATTACCAATGATGAACACGGTGCGCCACTTTTGTCTTTGTCTGGTAAAGCCCTAGAGTTTGCTCAAAAAAAACAGGTGGAGAGTATCCACCTGTCTATTTCTGATGAACGGCACTACGCTGTTGCTACCGTTATTTACGAATCTAAATAAGGCGCCGCACTCGCGGTGACCTTCTCCATTTCATCTTGCAGCTCAAACAACTCCGGCTCAATATCTTCTAAGCTTGCACCTGAGAGCAAAGCTTTCTCGATGGTGGCACAGACTTTTTTCAGCCTTGGAACGCCGCAATATGAGCTGCTGCCGTGGAGCTTGTGTACGTGATGAATCAGCGTTTCGCTGTCAAAGTCATCTTCTTCCAGCGCAGCTTCAACCACATTGCTAACCTCCGGAATAAAGTCGATCAGCATTTGCAACATATCACGGGCAAGATCTTCTTTATTGGCGGATTGCTTTAACGCCGCCTGCCAGTCGATGATGATGTTGTCATGTTCAATTACGGCAGACGAAGATAGCTCGGAAGGCTCAACGTCGGGCGGTAAGTCGAGCTTCTCCATTTCAGATTCCGTGGTATTTGGGTTCCAGTGCATTAACACTTGTTGCAGCACGTGCTCCTCAATTGGCTTGGTGAGATAATCATCCATGCCCGCTCCGAGGAGTCTGTCACGTTCGCCACTCATCGCGTGCGCGGTGACGGCGATCACAGGAGTGTTGGCATTAAGCTCAATCTGCTTGATTTTGCCACAAGCGGTTACGCCATCCATGTGTGGCATCTGAATGTCCATCAGGATGATATCGAAATGCTGGGTTTCCGCTTGAGCTACTGCGTCGAGGCCGTTGGTGCAAGTCACCACTTTTTCGACCCGCTCCTGGAGGAGGGCGCTGATCAGTTTCAGGTTTGCTGGGTTGTCATCGACGGCCATAACCGTTAAAGGTAGCGTCTCGTTGTAAGCCGGTTCAATCTCAATCATTGGCAAGCTTTCTTGATTGGCGGCTAACGTTTGTAGCAGTTTCCGACGTGATAACGGCTTAGTGATGCAATGAACATGGTGTGTTTGAATCAGGTGATCCGACAGCGCCAGAGCGGTACTTGGGATACCCACAACCACTTGAGGTGCACATTGCTGGGCCTGTTTCACCCACTGTTCAACCAGCTCAGCTTCGTTGGTTTTGTTCGGCGCGAGATTAAGTAGCACATAATCGAACTGGCTAGCTTCTTCTGGGATGGATGAGCGGTAGGTGACAATCAGTCCTTCTTGTACCAGGGTTTGTTGAGTCACTGAGGCTGCTTGCATGTTCGGCTCGACAAGTAGCAAAGTACGTTGTCGCAGTACTTGGGTTTCCAGTAAGTCGCTCACTGGCATGTCCGTTGAGTTGAGTCTGAGCGTAAACCAGAAGGTTGAGCCTTGGTGCAGGCGACTGGTTAAACTGATTTCTCCCCCCATCTGACTCACTAGCTTCTGAGTGATGACCAGACCCAGCCCTGTCCCGCCGTAACGGCGAGAAATGCTGGCGTCTGCTTGGCTGAATGCTTGGAACAGTTGAGCTTGCTGGCGCTCGGAAATACCAATTCCGGTATCGCGTACCATAAACTGTAATTCAACCGCATCTTCTTTCTGTGAACGTAGCTCAACACTGATGTCGATGTTGCCTCGCTCGGTAAATTTGATCGAGTTCCCTACTAAGTTAGTGAGTACTTGCTGGATTCGCAGTGGGTCTCCAACTAGGCCTGCCGGGATCTTAGGATCGACTTTAAGGGTTAATTCGAGGCCTTTTTCATGGGCGCTGGTGGCTTGCAAGCTCACAACTTCTTCGAGGGTTTCCTGGAACTCAAACGGAATATTCTCCAGTGCCAACTTGCCTGCTTCCAGTTTAGAGAAGTCCAAAATGTCATTGATGATATTGAGCAGGTTATTGGCTGACTTTTCTATGGTCTGCAAATAATCCGCTTGGCTGTTAGTCAGTTTGGTTTTAAGCATCTGACGGGTAAAGCCAATTACGCCATTTAATGGTGTGCGAAGTTCATGAGACATATTGGCAAGGAACTCGGATTTCACGCGTGCTGCTTCCTGCGCGCGTTTTTTCGCAATATCCAATTCAACGTTCTGGATCTCAAGCTGTTCGAGCGTTTCCCGTAAGTCCGAAGTCGCCTGATCGATACTGTGTTGCATCTCCACATGGTATTCCGACAGTGAAACCGCCATCGCGTTGATACCATTTTTAAGAGAATCAAGCTCACCATGCATCTTGCCTTCAATCCGTACATCGAGATGACCGCGACGAATTCTGTCGACCATGTTCTTCATATGAGAAATCGGTCGGGTGACGTCATGCATCAGGCGATAGGCAAACACCGCGGACAGCCCCAATCCGGAGAGCAGTACTAAAAACGCTGAGAAAATCTCTTGATATTGTTGCAGGCGTAAGGAAGAGAGATCGAGCTCTACGGCAATGTAGCCAAGGGCTGGGTTGGTATCTTGCCCTTTAGGCGTCGATATCAAACCGGACTCAGCAATGATCGGCGCGCGCAAAATCAGTGTGTTCTCCTGAAGATCAGACGTCACCAGCAGAGGAATAGGTTCATTGCGTGGAAAGGTTAGGGATTCAAAGTTCGGATGAAAGTTGGAAGTAACGAATAAATCGTGGTTGTAATCGAAGACGGCGATACTGCGAACAAACTTTGAGTTTTTGCGGTGCGCATAACTGATAATTCGACGGACAGATTCGCGGCTGTTGTTTTTCAGCCCCTCTTCGCTGGCAATCGCCAGAGGTTCAATAATACTTAAGCCAGAATTGATGACCTGCTTTTCCAAGTCGTGGTAGCGATTAAAGGAGAAAAACGCACTCAGTAACAGGCCAATGATCAACGTCGGCGCGAGTGTGAGGGTAATAACGCGGGCGCGTAAGCCATATCTTGTCATTATTGTCTAAACATCGTGGTGTGGATATGGGAAAATAACTTCCACAAATAAAAGAAGCCGTCGAATCCTTAAGCATAATAAACTCGTTCGGCTCAGACAATGATTCAGGCCTGAAAAGGTGACGCCTGGACAGCAATACAGAGCAATAGTTAAAAGGCACAGAGCAAAGTATGGCGCGTTTCTTCCAACCGAAAAAGAAAACTCAACTCGACACTAAGCACCAATCGTTGAAAATCGAAAAACTCGATCATCATGGTGCAGGTATCGCTTACCAAAATAAGAAGCCAATTTTTATTGAAGGGGCACTGCCGGGAGAGCAAGTTTTAGCTCAGTTGACCGAAAGCAAGAGCAAGTTCTCACGTGCGGCGCTGATTAAGGTGCAAACGCCGAGTGAACAACGAGTTGAACCCTTCTGCCCACATTATCAGCAATGTGGAGGCTGTAATATGCAGCACCTGAGTAGTGAGCACCAGCAGATGCACAAACAGCAAACGCTGAGCCAATTGATGAGCAAGTTTGCTGGGCAGAGCCTCAACTTAGAGGCCCCGATAGTGGGCGAATCGCAAGGCTACCGTCGCCGCGCTCGCATCAGTGTCATGGTGGATAAAAAAACGCGTCAGCTGAAGTTTGGTTTCCGTAAAAAGCAGAGTAAAGACATCGTCACTCTGACTCACTGCCCCGTTTTGGCGCCGGAATTGGATGAGTTATTGCCTGAGTTATATGCGTTGCTAACGCGCTTTTCTCAACAAGAGAACATTGGTCATGTCGAGTTGGTGAAAGCTGACAACACGCGCATTCTGGTTTTGCGCCACCTCAAGCCACTGAAAGATAAAGATCATGATGCCCTGCTTGAATTTGCCACGCTCAATCAGATTACGCTTTATCTAATGCCAAACAACGAACAGCTGGTGCTTGAAGCCGGTGAAGCGGGTGTTTACAAGGAAACGGGCGTCACGATCCCGTTTGAGCCAAATAATTTCATTCAAGTTAATCAACAAGTGAATGCGCAGATGGTTGCTCAGGCGTTGGATTGGCTGGCGTTATCTGAGCAAGATCGAGTGTTAGATTTGTTTTGTGGGTTAGGGAACTTCAGCCTCCCCATCGCTAAGCAGGTAAAAAGTGTTACCGGTGTTGAAGGGGTCGATGAGATGGTGAGTAAAGCTGCTCATAATGCTCAAGTTAACCAGATTGATAATGCTCAGTTTTATCAGGCAAATTTGGAACAAGATATGTCTGGTCAGCTCTGGGCGAGAGAAAAGTTTGATAAAATACTGCTCGATCCAGCACGAGCTGGCGCCAGTGGAATTGTCGAGCAAGTTTCTGCGCTAGGTGCGACAAGAGTTGTTTATGTTTCTTGCAATCCTGCTACTCTAGCCCGAGATTCTCAGAGCTTACTAAGTCAGGGATTTGAGTTAAAGAAACTGGGGATGTTAGATATGTTCCCCCATACCAGTCACTTAGAATCAATGGCGCTTTTTGTGAAGGATTAATGCGAACTTAGCCCGTAGTGAGTAGTCTCAAAACGGGGTAGGTCGAAGATAAAAAGTATTACAGGACGAAGACGATGGTTGCGGTAAGAAGCGCACATTTGAATCAAGACGAACAGTTTGAACTAGATAATTGGATTGCGAGCCTAGAGCAAGACAATAAAGTGTCGAAACGCCTTAAAGAGGTATATCGACATTGTGAAACCATTCTACAAGACAACGATCAGGGTCCACTGCTGTTATGGCGTGGGCGTGAAATGATCGAAATTCTCATTACTCTCTCCATGGACAAAGCCACCTTAGTGGCTGCTTTGTTGTTTCCAGTGGTGTCCAGTGGGGCTTATGAACGTGAAGCGCTGGAAGAGGATTTCGGCAAAGAAACGATCAAATTGATTGATGGCGTTGAGGAAATGGCGGCACTGGGACAGCTCAATGTCACTATGGAAGGCAGCGCTGCTTCGGCTCAGGTAGATAATGTTCGCCGTATGTTATTAGCGATGGTCGATGACTTCCGCTGTGTGGTCATTAAGCTTGCTGAACGTATCTGTAATCTGATCGAGGTAAAGAAAGCCCCGGACGAAGTTCGCCAAGCTGCGGCGAAAGAGTGTTCAAACATCTACGCGCCTCTGGCAAACCGTCTTGGCATTGGTCAGTTGAAATGGGAAATTGAAGATTACGCTTTCCGTTATCAACAGCCTGACACCTACAAACAGATCGCGAAACAGCTTTCAGAGCGCCGCATCGTGCGTGAGCAATACATCACGGACTTTGTGGATGATCTCTCTAATGAAATTACCTCTTCAGGCATCAATGCGGAAGTTAGTGGGCGCCCTAAGCACATCTACAGTATCTGGCGCAAAATGCAGAAGAAGAGCTTAGCATTTGATGAGCTGTTTGATGTTCGCGCCGTCCGTATTATCGCCGACAAACTTCAGGACTGTTACGCCGCGCTGGGCGCAGTGCATACCAAATACAAACACCTGCCAAGTGAATTTGATGACTACGTTGCGAACCCAAAACCGAACGGGTATCAGTCAATCCACACTGTGATTCTTGGGCCGGAAGGGAAAACCATCGAGATCCAGATTCGTACTAAAGACATGCACGAAGACTCGGAGCTTGGGGTGGCGGCGCACTGGAAATACAAAGAAGGTGGCGGCGGCCGAAGTGGTTATGACGAGAAAATTACTTGGCTGCGTAAACTGCTTGATTGGCAGGAAGAAATGTCAGATTCGGGCGAAATGCTTGATGAAGTGCGCAGTCAGGTATTTGATGATCGAGTATACGCGTTTACGCCACGTGGCGATGTGGTCGACTTACCAATGGGCGCGACACCGCTTGATTTTGCTTACCACATTCACTCAGAAGTGGGACACCGTTGTATCGGCGCCAAAGTTGCAGGCCGTATTGTGCCGTTTACCCATAAACTAACGATGGGCGATCAGGTCGAAATCATCACAGCTAAAGAGCCGAACCCGTCTCGTGACTGGCTGAACCCATCAATGGGATTTGTCACATCGGGTCGAGCACGCGCTAAGATCAATGCCTGGTTCCGTAAGCAATCTCGTGAAAAAAACCTTGAAGCGGGCCGAGAGATTCTTGAAGCGGAGTTAGCCAAAATCAATGCGACACTGAAAGACGCCGAGCAGTATGCGTTGAAGCGCTTTAACGTCAACAGTGCCGATGAGTTGTATGTTGGTGTTGGTAGCGGTGATTTGCGCATCAACCAGATCATTAACCACATTAATGCTTTGGTGAACAAGCCAACTGCAGAGGAAGAAGATCAGCAAGCGCTAGAGAAGCTACAGGAAGCCGAGACCAAAGCGCCTGCGCAAAGCCGCCCTAAGAAAGATGCTGTGGTCGTGGAAGGGGTTGATAACCTGATGACGCACCTTGCGCGCTGCTGTCAGCCGATTCCAGGGGATGAGATTGCAGGTTACATCACTCAAGGTCGAGGCATTTCGGTTCACCGCGCCGACTGTGAACAGCTTGAAGAGCTGCGTCATCACGCGCCAGAGCGTATCATTGATACCGTGTGGGGCAGTGGTTTTGTCGGCTCTTATATCCTTACGGTTCGTGTAGAAGCGATGGAGCGTGGTGGGCTACTCAAAGACATCACCACCTTATTTGCCAACGAGAAAATCAAAGTCACCAGCATGAAGAGCCGTGTTGATTACCGTAAGCAGCTATCGATTATGGACTTTGATCTAGAGGTTACTAACATCGAGATTCTGCAGCGTGTGTCGAAACGAGTTGAACAGATTAAAGATGTTATGTCGGTAAAACGCCTCGGCTAGTTTTTACGTCGTATTTGGCTTTCTAACTGCGTTAACTTGACTATACTCGCTCCACACATAGGCAAGCTATGCTCAGGAGTCTCGTAAGTTTGTTGCCTTGTTAGAAGAGCTAACTACTTAGTAAAAAAGAGTGGTCATTCCCTAGAGTGAGACGAGCGATTGGGGATGACGATAAATTTTTAAAGGTGAGTGGTTATACCGCTCACCTTTTTCTTTAGATAGATAGGGTTAAAGGAAACAAAGATTATGAATCACCCGATTGAACGACTAGAAGCGATAATGTCGCAGCTTCGTGACCCTGAGAATGGTTGCCCTTGGGACCTAAAACAAAGTTTTGACACAATTGTTCCTCACACCATTGAGGAAACGTACGAAGTGGTGGATGCAATTCATAACCGTGATTGGCCGAACTTGCAGGAAGAGCTCGGGGACTTGTTGTTTCAGGTGATTTTTTACAGTCAACTGGCGAAAGAGCAGGGGCTGTTTGAATTCTCAGATGTTGTTGACACAGTGAATGAGAAACTGACTCGCCGTCACCCCCATGTTTTTTCTGATGTTGAATTTGAATCAGACGAAGAAATCAACGCCAACTGGGAAGCGGAAAAAGCCAAAGAAAAAGCTGAAGTCGGCAAAAAAGAACAAAGTATCCTAGACTCAATACCGAGTTCGCTCCCGGCCCTTTCACGAGCGACCAAAATTCAGAAAAAGTGCGCTAAATTTGGTTTTGATTGGGACTCGCTCGGTCCGGTTGTCGACAAGGTGCGCGAAGAGGTCGATGAAGTCATGGATGAGGCGCTGCAAGTGGCCCCCGATGATGAAAAAGTAGAGCTTGAGCTGGGAGATTTGTTGTTTGCGGTCGTCAACTTAAGCCGTCATCTTGGACAAAATCCTGAATCGGCATTAAGCAAAGCAAACCTCAAATTTTCTCATCGTTTTAAAGGTGTTGAGAAGATGGTAGCTGAGCAAAGTAAGCAGTTGACGGACTTCGATTTACAGCAACTCGATAGCATGTGGGATGAAGTGAAACGGCGAGAGTCGCAACAATAAACCCAGTGTATCGAGCTGCTCGAATTTGATTTGAAGCAAAAAATAAAAAATTACAGTGTGATAGATTTCACGTTGTGGCGATAAGGGTCTTCTGGTATATTTATCTCCCGTCCAGAAGAAATCCATTTCCCTCATTCAACCAATTTCAGGTTAAACATGACGACAAATTACATTTTTGTTACTGGCGGGGTTGTATCCTCTCTAGGTAAAGGTATTGCAGCAGCATCTCTTGCCGCTATTCTTGAAGCTCGTGGTCTTAAAGTGACTATGATGAAGCTTGACCCTTACATCAACGTTGACCCGGGCACAATGAGCCCAACTCAGCACGGTGAAGTGTTCGTTACGGAAGATGGCGCAGAAACTGACCTAGACCTTGGTCACTACGAGCGTTTCATTCGCACCAAGATGACTAAGCGCAACAACTTCACTGCCGGTCGTGTTTACGCAGATGTTCTACGCAAAGAACGTCGCGGTGATTACCTAGGCGCAACGATTCAGGTTATCCCTCATATCACTAACGCCATCAAAGACCGTGTAATCGCAGGTTCTGAAGGTCATGACGTTGCTATCGTTGAAGTCGGCGGTACAGTGGGTGATATCGAATCACTACCATTTATGGAAGCAATTCGTCAGCTAGCAGTCGAGCTGGGCCGTGAGCGTGCTATGTTCATGCACCTGACACTGGTTCCTTACCTTGCCGCAGCAGGTGAAGTGAAAACTAAGCCGACTCAGCACTCAGTTAAAGAGCTGCTGTCTATCGGTATCCAACCAGATATTCTCGTTTGTCGCTCTGATCGCATGATCCCAGCGAACGAGCGTAAGAAGATCGCTCTTTTCTGTAACGTACAAGAAAAAGCGGTTATCTCTATGAAGGACGTAGATTCAATCTACAAGATCCCTCAATTGATCAAATCTCAAGGTCTTGACGACCTGGTTTGTTCTCGTTTCGGTATTTCTGCTCCTGAAGCTGATCTGACTGAGTGGGAACAGGTTATCTATGAAGAAGCAAACCCGACGGCAGAAGTGACCATTGGTATGGTCGGTAAGTACATCGAACTGCCGGATGCTTACAAGTCGGTCAACGAAGCGCTGAAACACGCAGGTCTGAAGAACCGTTTGAGCGTTAAGATTAAGTACGTTGACTCACAAGACGTAGAAACCAAAGGCGAAGAAGCGCTGGAAGGTCTGGATGCTATCCTAGTTCCTGGTGGTTTCGGTGATCGTGGTGTGGAAGGCAAAATCCGTGCGGCGCAATACGCTCGTGAAAACAAGGTCCCTTACCTAGGTATCTGTCTGGGTATGCAAGTGGCACTGATTGAATACGCGCGTAACGTTGCGGGTATGGAAGGTGCACATTCAACAGAATTTAACAAAGAGACGAAGTACCCTGTGGTAGGTTTGATCACAGAGTGGGTAGACGGCGAAGGTAAAGTTGAAGAACGTACCGAAAAGTCTGACCTAGGCGGTACGATGCGTCTTGGTTCGCAGCTATGTCACCTAGAGAAAGGGACTAAAGCTCGTGAACTCTACGGTAGCGCGACTATTCATGAACGTCACCGCCACCGTTACGAAGTGAACAACAATCTGCGTCCAAAAATTGAAAAAGCGGGCCTAAAAGTGTCAGGCCTGTCAGCAGATAAGAAACTTGTGGAAGTTATTGAGAATCCAGCTCACCCATGGTTTGTAGCGGCTCAGTTCCACCCAGAGTTCACTTCGACACCTCGCGATGGTCACCCACTATTCGCAGGGTTCGTGAAAGCGGCAGGTGAATTCCAACGCAGCGAATTAGAGAAGTAAAAAGGATACGGGCAGTGGCGAAGGTTGTGCTGCTGCCTTTTAAATTTGACATTTATATTTGAACGAGAGGAAACATTAATGTCTAAGATCGTTAAAGTTCTAGGTCGTGAAATCATCGACTCACGTGGTAACCCAACTGTAGAAGCTGAAGTACACCTAGAAGGCGGTTTCGTAGGTATGGCTGCTGCTCCATCTGGCGCATCAACTGGTTCACGTGAAGCTCTTGAGCTACGTGACGGCGACAAAGCTCGTTTCCTAGGTAAAGGTGTTCTTAAAGCTGTTGAAGCGGTAAACGGTGAAATCGCTGAAGCTCTAGTTGGTAAAGACGCGAAAGACCAAGCTGCAATCGACGCAGTTATGATCGACCTAGACGGTACTGAAAACAAATCTAAGTTCGGTGCTAACGCAATCCTAGCGGTTTCTCTAGCAAACGCTAAAGCTGCAGCAGCAGCTAAAGGCATGCCTCTATACGAGCACATTGCTGAGCTAAACGGTACTGCTGGTCAGTTCTCTATGCCTCTACCAATGATGAACATCATCAATGGTGGTGAGCACGCAGACAACAACGTTGACATCCAAGAGTTCATGATCCAACCAGTTGGTGCTAAGACTCTTAAAGAAGGTCTACGTATCGGTGCTGAAGTATTCCACAACCTAGCTAAAGTTCTTAAGTCTAAAGGCTACAGCACTGCAGTTGGTGACGAAGGTGGTTTCGCTCCTAACCTTAAGTCTAACGCTGAAGCACTAGAAGTTATCGCAGAAGCAGTTGCTGCTGCTGGTTACGAACTAGGTAAAGACGTAACTCTAGCGATGGACTGTGCGGCATCTGAGTTCTTCGACAAAGACGCTGGCATCTACAACATGAAAGGGGAAGGTAAGACTTTCTCTTCTGAAGAGTTCAACCACTACCTAGCTGAGCTAGCTAACCAATTCCCAATCGTTTCTATCGAAGATGGTCTAGACGAGTCTGACTGGGATGGCTTCAAGCACCAAACTGAACTACTAGGTAGCAAGCTTCAACTAGTTGGTGACGACCTATTCGTTACTAACACTAAGATCCTTGCTGAAGGTATCGAGAAAGGCGTAGCTAACTCTATCCTTATCAAGTTCAACCAAATCGGTTCTCTAACTGAGACTCTAGCTGCAATCAAGATGGCTAAAGACGCAGGTTACACAGCAGTAATCTCTCACCGTTCTGGCGAAACTGAAGATGCAACTATCGCTGACCTAGCGGTAGGTACAGCTGCAGGTCAAATCAAGACTGGTTCTATGAGCCGTTCTGACCGTGTTGCTAAGTACAACCAACTTATCCGTATCGAGGAAGCTCTAGGTTCTAAAGCTCCTTACAACGGTCTTAAAGAAGTTAAAGGCCAGTAATTCATAGTTTGAATTATTAGCTTAAAGCTTTAATGAATGCCTCACTTTTTAGTGGGGCATTTTGTGTTTTAGAGCTTAGGAACTATGAGACGTTCTGACCGTGTTGCTGCTACACCTAAAAGAAAGCAACCAACTAATCCGTATCGAAGAAGCTCTAGGTGCTAAAGCTCCTTACAACGGTCTAAAAGAAGTTAAAGGTCAGTAATTCATAGCTTGAATTATTAGCTTAAAGCTTTAAAAACGCCTCCGGTTTCGGGGGCGTTTTTAAAGCTTTAAAAACGCCTCCGGTTTCGGGGGCGTTTTTGTTTTTAGGGAAGAGACTAGGCAGGGGTAAGTCAAGCAGGCACTAACGCTAGGTTTTTCGGGTTTTGCCTTTCTTTGAATGCAATGTTTAACCTCTTGTTACCCGAACGGCTTCGATTCGGCGTTTCTCCATTTCTCCTCGTATTGCGGCACCTTTGAATCCATCTTGTATGATGTCTTGAACGTTAACCGCCAGTGCTGCTTGGTATGCCTGCTCAAAAATAGTTTTTTGAGGGTACTCAATATCTTCGAAGCCGGTACGACCGCGGCTGTCAGCCATGCAAGACAGCAAGATTTCTTCTAAACGTTCGGGCTTACGCCATACATCAAAGCCATTGAGGATTTTGATAATGGTATCGGCTCTAAGCTCTGCTGCTCGGTGGATATTGGAGTGTTGCTCACACACCATTAACGCAAGATCGCGATATTCATTCGGAATACGGACACGCTCACACAGTTTTTTGATGATGCTAAGGCCCGTGTGACAGTGCTTCTTGTGGCTCGGCCACTCATTTTTTGGGGTCACTCCCTTGCCTAAATCGTGCATCTGTGCGGCAAAGCGCACTCTGTTAGAGGGGCTGAGTAGGGCAGCCTGTTTCGCCACTAAAAGGTTGTGAATACCGGTATCAATTTCTGGGTGCCACTTTTCTGGTTGAGGTACACCAAACAAGCGATCCAATTCAGGAAGTATCACTTTGAGGGCACCGCAGTCACGCAGGACCGATAGAAAAATCTGTGGATCTTGGGTTGATAGCGATTTGTGCCATTCCTGCCACACACGTTCAGCCGTTAAATGAGTTAACTCTCCAGACTCGACAATCTGAGCCATTAGCTGTTGAGTTTCTGGGGCGATGGCAAAACCAAGGTGATGCAATTTCGCCGCGAAGCGCGCGACTCTAAGTACGCGAAGAGGATCTTCTGTAAAAGCATCTGAAACGTGGCGAAGAACGCGATCATTGAGATCTTTTTGGCCGCCGTAAGGGTCGATAATCCGACCTTGCTCATCTTCTGCCATTGCATTGATAGTCAGGTCTCGGCGAATCAGGTCCTCTTCAAGGGTGACATCAGGAGCAAAATAACAATCAAAGCCTTTGTAGCCTGAGCCAGTTTTGCGTTCGGTTCTTGCTAGGGCATGCTCTTGCTTGGTTTTAGGGTGTAGGAACACAGGGAAGTCCTTTCCAACAGCAACAAACCCCTGGTTCAGTAATACCTGAGGCGATGCGCCAACCACGACCCAGTCTTGGTCGTAAACGTCGATTTTCAGCAGTTTATCGCGGACTGCACCACCAACCAGAAATATTTGCACAGATGTCTCTCTTAAATTCGGATTTTAGAATTGGCTATTCATGCCAGCAATGGTACTTTTCTTATCGGTAAATTCCCAGAGACGAGAAGTATGTATAAACAACATTTTGGATTCACAGAGCTGCCGTTTTCGATTGTGCCGAATTCTCGTTTCCTGTTCCAAAGCCAAAGGCATAAAGAAGCGCTGTTTCGCTTACAAGCAGGCCTTGGCGAGGGTGGGGGCTTTGCGATGTTGTCTGGTGAAGTTGGTACCGGGAAGACAACCGTTGCACGCGCATTGCTGAAATCACTCGGTACGGATACTCAGCCTGGTCTAATCCTCAACCCTACCTTTTCAAGCATAGAGTTGCTTGAAGCAATCTGCGATGAATTTTCGATTGAGTATCAATCTGGCGCAACGCTCAAACAACTGAATCAGAAGATTCATGAATTTCTGCTCAGTACATATGCGAATGGTATTCAGACTTTGCTGGTGATCGACGAAGCACAGCATTTGTCCGCTGAAGTGCTAGAGCAGTTGCGCTTATTGACTAATCTTGAAACGGACAACCAGAAGCTACTCAAAGTGCTACTTGTTGGCCAACCAGAGTTACAACAGAAATTGCAGATGCCTCAGTTGCGCCAGCTAGCGCAGCGTATTACGGGGCGATACCACCTGTTGCCATTGGATAGCAAAGAAACCGCCAGTTATATTCAGTATCGTCTTGAATTGGCGGGTGGCGAAGCGAGTTTGTTTTCTGCTAAGTCGCTCAAGCATATTGCTCAGCAGTCGCTGGGTATTCCACGCCTGATTAATCTGATTTGTGATGCAGCTTTAAAACGAGCTTACAGCATCGGAGAAGCGGTACCGAGCCATTCAAGTGTTGAAGCGGCTTGTGAAGAGGTGATGAGTTTTCAAACCTCGTATCATCAGCCCGCTCAACCAGTGCCTTCATTGCCACAGCGTTCTCCACTGGGTATTGCCGCTGCCGTAGGAGCTGTACTGGCTGTCGGTAGTTATTGGTTAGCTCCAATGCTTTTCAGTGCGTCGATTGAAGCGCACCTAAGTGAAGCGTATCCAGCGTCAAATGTGGAAGCGATAGAAAAGGAAGTTTTTCCTGTTGAATTACAATCCACTCTGGCTCGTGCAACGGATTTCCAGCAGGGTATCGCGGAGCTTTACCATGTGTGGGGGCTGAATGCGTCTGTGGCTGAGCGCCTTTGCCAGCAAAGTGATCAAAGTGCGTTCCGTTGTACTCAATCACGTGGAACGCTGAATACGCTCAGACAAGCTAATGTTCCCGTGCTTTTGTCTCTCAGCAAAGACGGCCTGCAAAGTTATGCTGTGCTATATAAGCTCACACAGAATTCTGCTCAGCTCTTGTTAGGAACGGAGCGAATTGAACTGCCTATCTCCAAGCTCAAGGAATTATGGCAGGGGCAATATCACCAGATCTGGCAAGGTTACTGGCATCAGACTTTGAAACCTAATATGTCAGGACATGCGATCGCTGAATTGGATGCTCGTTTGTCTAAAGTTCTGGGTGAGCCCGAAAGAGAGTCCGATGTTTATGATCAGGAACTGATGCGTAAGGTTGAGCTTTTCCAGCAATGGCAGGGACTCCATGTGGATGGCATTGCCGGACGAAGAACCTTGCAGCGTCTTGAAAAGTTATCTCAAGAGCATGCCCCTTCGTTAACTGCCTCAGAGGAGAAAGCATAATGTCAAAAGTACTACAGGCTTTAGACCACTCTGAGCAAAACCATCAGACATTTAACAGCGTGAATCATTACCAATCAGTCAATGATGTGCGACCTCGACGGACGGTATCAGGCTGGTTGTTAGCTACGGTTATTGTTGCCCCTGCGTTGGTGACGGGAGCTCTAAGTACATATCAGAGTTACCTCGAGCAACGAGGGCAATGGCAGGCGAGCCATCAGGCGAAACCTCAAGTGCTAGAAGTCCCGTTTGCGTATCAGACTTTGCCTTACCCATCATTTAGCGAGCTTCGTGAAACTTACGAATATGCTAAGGCTGACACTGGTCATATAGAAGTGGCAAGCGAAGAAACTCAACCACCAGTGGTTCAACCTCAAGAACCTGTTCAGCCGCGCGTTCAGCCGCCTGCTCAGCCACAAAACAGTACACTATTGGATGGTTTAGATTTATCTGGCTTATCACCTGAACTGGCTATGCGGGTTGAATCTGCACTGGAGTCGAGTGCAAACCCAGAGCCGAAATATGATGACAGTGAGGCGTCCGATCTAGCGATATACAGTCGCCAGTGGCAAGGAAAGCTGCCACCGCTGAATTTCCAGACACACGTTTACTCAAGCAACCCAGACAAACGTTGGGTGAAAGTCAATGGGACCGAATATCGCGAAGGTGACTGGATTAGCAATGACATTCAATTGCAGCACATTGAACCGCAACGCAGTGCGATTTCATTTAAAGGCTCGGTGATTGAAGTGCCAGCTTTATATGACTGGAAAGGATAATAAAAAAGGTCGCCAAGGCGACCTTTTTTGATGTTCTGTATTTAAGCCCAGCCAGATGGAGAGCGTTTTTTGCGTGGAATAATGTGTGGCAAGAGCAGGCCAAATAGTAATCCAATACCCGCTACACCACCACCGTACATAAAGTACTTCAGTAGTAGGTCATCTTTCTGCGTATCCAGCTTAGCACGTAGATTACGGACTTCTTCTTGTGAGGCTGTCAGTTGTTGACTGATTTCACCGTAGCTCTTCTCAAGGTCGGCAATCTGGCGATTACGGTTTTCTAGTGAATCCGCTAAACCTGCTTTTTCTTGGTCAGCGCTAGAGCGAGCATTGGCAAGCTTTCCTTTAACATCTGCCAGTTCTTTCTCTAGTTTAGGAAGACGAAGCGCCATGCTTTCTTGTCTTGTGACGAAACGGCTTTCTACCCAGCCTTTGCGACCTTTGGCGTCTTCAATCTGGGTGTAGCCAGTATCTCGGTTGGTCGAAAGTTGCTTCACTTTGTCACCGGCATCGACACTGCCGATAATGCGGAATTGGTTGCTAGGACCAGAGTGCATGTAGGTAAATAGCTTATCAGAAATGTATCGGTCTTGAGCCATTGCTGCTGGAACAGCGAGCAGTGATGCTAGAACGAAGCAAACCAGTTTTTTCACGGTAAATCCTTTAACAGTCTTTTGTCTATAACTTGCTAGTGCCAAATAGTAAGTAGTTTCCCCAGTCACTGCAACAAAGAAGGGAGGCTGAGCCTCCCTTTCTGTGGATTTGAGTCAATAATGACAGTGTGTTAACACATCATTGACTTGCTCATCAGATGAACATTGCCTGAATTGCGTAGAAGAAAACAACCGCAAGCAGTGCACCTGCTGGCAGGGTCACAATCCAAGATGCAACGATGTTACGTACAACACCTAGGTTCAATGCTGCGATACCGCGAGCAAAACCAACACCTAATACCGCACCAACCAGTGTTTGTGTGGTCGAGATAGGAAGGCCAGTACCTGATGCCAGAACAACAGTACACGCTGTTGCTAACTGAGCTGCGAAACCGCGGCTTGGTGTCAGTTCAGTGATACCTGTACCTACAGTAGCCATTACTTTGTGACCAAGTGTTGCCAGACCAACAACGATACCGAAACCGCCAAGAGGTAGAATCCACCAAGCGATGGTGCTCTTAGTTGTAATTTCGCCCATGTGTTCAATGGTAGATACAACTGCAGACAGAGGGCCAATCGCGTTAGCAACGTCGTTTGAACCGTGAGCGAATGCCATTGCACATGCTGTGATAACCATAAGTACGCTGAAGATACCTTCTACGCCAGCGAAACCGTGATCATCTTCGCGGCTTGAGAATTTCTTCTGAATGTAGAAGTAACCGCCCGCCATAACCAGTGCAGATACCGCAGCTGCCCACATCCATGCTTCGCCGTCAGAAAGGTGCAGACCAACGTGCTTAAGGCCTTTCTTGATCGTTACCAGCGCAATCACCATGGTAGTGATGAACATATAAACTGGGACGAAACGTTTAGCGTTGAAGAGTGGCTTCTCGGTATCAAAGATCAGGCGCTGGGCGCTGACAAAAATCACGTACGCAAAGAAACCTGAGATGACTGGAGTAATGATCCAGCTACCAACGATGCCTTGAACTGAGCCCCAATCGACCGCTTCGGTACCCACAGACACACAGGCGAAACCAATGATGGCACCAATGATCGAGTGAGTAGTTGATACAGGCCAACCCATGTAAGAAGCAAGGAGTAGCCATGTACCTGCCGCAAGTAGGGCTGACATCATACCGAAGACAAGAACGTCCGGCTGGCTAGCAAAGAGTGACGTTTCGATTACGCCTTTACGGATAGTGTCGGTTACTTCACCGCCTGCAAGGTATGCCCCCGCAAATTCAAAGATCATCGCGATAATGATCGCTTGTTTTACGGTTAGCGCTTTAGAGCCTACCGATGTACCCATCGCATTGGCCACGTCATTCGCGCCAATACCGATAGCCATCATAAAGCCAAAAACTGCTGCAATAATAATCAGGACAGTGCCGTAGTTCGCAAGGATATCCATCGTAATACCTAGTTGTTGATAACAAGCGGAGCAAATTAGGCACGACAAAACCCCTTCGGCGTCTCATTATTTAACGCCTATCAGGGGAGTGCTATTAAGATGCTCTTCGTTATTTGGTTAACTTATTTGTTTATGAGCGAGACAACATTAGCTCTAGACGCGCACCAACACGTTGCGCCTGATCAGCTATGCCACCTACCCATTCAAGAATCTTATAAAGGAACATTACATCGATCGGATTCAGATCGTTTTCAACCGCCATCAGTTGTTGGCGAAGTTGAATCTGCATCGCGTCAGTATCGTCCTCAATCACATCCAGTTGATGGATCATTTCAGCCACAAGTGTTACTTCGCGGCCTTTAAATCCAGTTTCCAATAACTCATCGAGCTCATTGATGACTTTTTGCGCCTGATTCGCTGCATCGAGACAACGTTTAACATACGCAATGAAGTTTTCTTGGAGAGGCTCTGGGAAAGTCAATTGACGACCGTATACGCGGCCAGCAATATCTTTTGCTAGGTTTGCCAGTTTGTCTTGCTGAGTCAGTAGTTCAAGCATGTCGCTACGATCTACTGGCATAAACAAACCGCGAGGAAGTTTAAGGCGAATTTCGCGCTTAAGTACGTCAGCTTCTTTCTCTAGGTGAGAAATCTGTGCACGAATTTCTGATGCTTTTTCCCAGTCACCCTTTGAACTGACTTCAAAGAAATTCACTAGGTGAGAACAACATTCGTTGACACACACTACGTGGCGCTGCAAAGGCTTAATAGGGGACTTTGCAAATAACCCCATAATTGTATTTACTGGCATGGTCATTCAACCTAATTAATATAACCTAAAAATAACATACACCATTCGTGGTGAAATGTTGAACGATGGCTATAAAGGCGCGCATGTTAACGCATTAAATCCATCATTAAAACTGTTTTAGATCATCATTGCTGCGATATTTCTTTCTTGCCCAGTACGAAAATTGGCAATATCCTGTTTGTATCTGCTTTAAAAGGTATAACTATGGAAACCGAGATAGAACTGAAGTTTTTTGTTTCTCCTGATTTTTCAAATACTTTACGAGATAAAATCTCCCAGACCAAAGTACTTCAGCACAGTTGTCGTGAGCTAGGAAATACCTACTTTGATACTCCCGACAATTGGTTACGTCAGCATGACATTGGCTTAAGAATCCGCCGTTTTGACGATGTGTATGTCCAGACGGTCAAGACGTCCGGACGTGTGGTGGCAGGTTTACACCAACGACCTGAATTCAACGCCGAGCATGACAGCAATGATCCGCTTCTTTCTCTTCACCCATCAGATATCTGGCCGACTGGCAAAGACACTGAAACGCTGCAATCCGAACTTACCCCGCTTTTCTCGACAAACTTCACTCGTGAGCAATGGTTGATCGCCATGCCAGACGGCAGTCAAATCGAAGTTGCTTTCGATCAGGGCAAAGTAGAAGCAGGTGATAAAGAAGACCCGATTTGTGAAGTAGAGCTAGAGCTGAAATCAGGCCAAACAGATGCTCTATTTACGCTTGCGCGTAGCTTCTCTGAAGAAGGGGGCATGCGCCTTGGTAATCTGAGCAAGGCGGCTAAAGGTTATCGTTTAGCAAATGGTTACACTGGCGATGACGTCAAACCGCTGGCTTTGGTTAATACGGACAAACACGACACGGTTGAGTCTTGCTTTATCAACTCTTTGGAGCATGGTTTGTCACACTGGCATTACCACGAGCAAATTTATGTTGAGCGTGAGTCGGTAGAAGCCTTGAATGAAATTAAAAGCTCTATCAGCTTTATTCGTCAGTTGTTGACTGTATACGGAGGTGTAGTGCCTCGTCGTGCGAGTGCTTTGGTGCGTCAGGAGCTGAAGTGGCTTGAACAAGAGCTGGAGTGGTTAAATGACTATGACTATTTAGAAGCGTTACTCGACGATAAAGGTCATGCTCTTCGTAAGCTTGATGCGCGTAAGTTTCTGGTCGGTGAGCTGAAATTGGTTCAAGAAGCCTTGCCTGATCGAGAAGAGATGCTGACACTACTCAACTCCGCCAGATATACAGGTCTTTTGCTTGATCTCAGTCGTTGGATCCTGACCCGTGGCTGGCAGCCATTCCTTGATGACAAAGCGCGCGACAAGATGGCACTAACGGTTGAACCTTTTTCTGTGAAGCAGTTGGATCGCACTTGGGCTGAGTTAATGGAAGCCTTTCCGCCAGAGCGTGCGCTGAACAGTCAGGACTATATTGATCAACAATATCGCCTGATGCGCAACCTTTATACGGGGGTGAGCTTCGCGAGTTTGTTCGATTTTGAAGAGCGCAACAGTTTCCGCCTACCATGGAGCGATTTACTTCACGGTATCGATGATCTCCTTAAACTCCGCACGTTAGACAATATGGTCGATAAGCTGGAAGGTGATGAACAAGAACAGCTGCAGCGCTGGTTGTCTCGCCAAGAGAGCTCCATTCTTCATGCCATGGAACAGACTCGCATTATCTGTATTGAAGCGGAACCTTACTGGCAAGACTAAGTGGATAATAGTGATTTGCGAAACGGGAGCTTTACGGCTCCCGTTTTTTTTTCTTCCTGCTGCTCTAATCGGTCGAGGCGGCGCAGAATTTCATCTTGCTTTTGTACCAGCTCTAACAATAGCCGCTCTTTGTTTTCTGAACGTCTCGCTTGAACTTCCGTTGGTGAGGTGATCAGTGAAGTGATCAAACCTGAAATCATACCGAAAATGCCAACGCCACAAATGATCAAGCCAGAGGCTAAAATTTTACCGGCGTCTGTTACGGGGAAATGATCCCCATAACCCACCGTTGAGATGGTGACGAGTGCCCACCACATCGCATCGCCGCCTGTTTGGATATTGGCATCAGGTGATTTGCCTTCAACAAACAACATCATACTCGAGCCTATGGTCAGCAAGACCACCATTAATAACAGAATCGACGCAAGGGTTGTTTCTCGGCGATTTACCAGCAACTGCTTGATGAGAAAGTTACTTGAGCGGATGACCAGAATCACACGCAAGATGTGGAACAGGCGCGCAAAGCGCAACGGCTCAATCATAGGAATACTAGCTAGGAAGTCTATCCAATGCCGTTTCATAAATTGCACACGATCTGTTGCGCGGATCAAATCTATGCTCAGTTGAAGGAGAAAGACGCTACAGATAATAAAGTCTAAGCCGATAAGAACCTGACGCGTTTGGCTGCTTAGAGGAAAAAACAGCAGGCCAGAGATCACAAATAACGCCATGAAAGACAGGATTAGTGACAGTAAGCTCATTGGTTTTGTATCAGATTTGATATCATTTCTATTCATACGAGGCTCAAAATAAATACATATTCGCTATCTAGATGATGGTAACGAGCGATAGTTAATAGTGTCCTGACAGTTATCAGGAATAAAAACAATATATAAGACTTAGCGGAGAACTAACAATGACCAAAATGGCATTTAAGCCATGGGAGCGAGTGATCACGGATATTCGTCTGGTTCCCAAGATGGTGATGTTGATGGTGTTCAGTACCATTCTGATCATCGGCAAGCAATTATGGGATGCGAGCACCTTCTATGACTCTCTTCTCGCCGCTACTCAAAACGCTCAGGTTGCTCAGGAACATTACGAAGCTTACATGGTACAGGTGGCTTGGCAGACGGCAGCCATGATCGTGGTATTTGTCGTTTTACTCTTGTTCGCAGCACGTATCATGCTGCGCCAGACACAGTATCTTAGTGACTCTATCAAGTTAATGGCGGACCGCAATCTATCGGTACCGATTGAGATGGACTGTAAAGACGAATACGGCGATGTGGCACGCGAGCTGGAAAAGACACGGATGCAACTGCAGGAAATGATCAAGCTACAAATTGACGCATCACAAGAGCTTGCAGGGCTGACTGAAGTCATGACTATGAGCATGTCAGAAACCAAAGAGTCAGCACAAGAAGAGTTTAACGAGATTGATCAACTGGCAACGGCGATGAGTGAAATGTCGTCCACAGTACAGACTGTTGCTGATCACGCACAAAATGCCTCCTCGCTAACGGAGAATGCGTCTGGTCAGGCGGAAAGCGGTCAGCGCTTTGTACAGGGAACAGTGCAGAAAATCAGTGATTTATCGAAAGACATTTCCGCCTCTGCACAAGCCGTCAATCAGGTTGAAGAGAGCGTCGAATCGATTGGCAGTGTGGTTGGTACGATTCAGGGTATTTCCGAGCAGACTAACTTACTGGCACTGAATGCGGCTATCGAAGCGGCACGAGCGGGCGAAGCCGGTAGAGGCTTTGCGGTCGTGGCTGACGAAGTGAGAAACCTTGCGCAGCGTACTCAAGGAGCGACGGTCGAAATTCAGGAAATGATCACTCAACTACAATCCAGTGCGAGCTCAGCAGTGGAATTGATGGAGAAGAGTGTTGTTGAGGCGGCTGAGGGCGTTGATTTGGTTACTAATGCTGGGAGTGAGCTAGACGGGATTGTTGCTCAGGTCAATCAAATCAACGACATGAACTTCCAGATTGCGACGGCAGCGGGTCAGCAAAGTAGCGTCGCAGAAGAGATGAATCAGAATTTGACGAACGTACGTGAGCTGGTGGAAGCATCGGTGACAGTGGTATCTGAATTGCTCGAAACCTCGGAAATCATGCAGAAAAATGCTGAAGCTCTGGATGCCAAGATCACATCCTTTAAAGTCTGATCGCCAGAATAGTACGAATAAGCGCCCACTCATTGTTAGTGGGCGTTTTTTATTGGTATAAAATCCCTATCAACGAATTTATCGACCCAAGGAAGAACCATGCAATTGCCCGCGAGTCTTGCTTCTGTTTCCCAGACTGCTCTGGAGTCCTTACTGCAACATCAGGCTATTCAAGAGTGGCCTGACTCTTACCGTGAGCAGCTCAGTTATGTGGCCGGATTGAGTCAGTTTATTGTCGACACCGTGCAGCAAGATGAGTATTTGCATCAACACTTACCAGAGATGTTGGAGGCAGAGTCTCGACACGAAACATATCGACAGCGTCTGGCAGAATTATTGGCCGGATGCAGCGATGAAATGCAGGGTCATCGAGTACTCAGACAGTTTCGTAATCGTGAGATGACATACATCGCATGGCGAGATTTCATAGGCAATTGGGAGCTTGAACAAAGCCTAGAGCACTTGTCTCAGTTGGCGGAAGCAATGATTTTCGAAACCTATCAGTGGCAGTACAAAGCGTGTTGCGAGCTGTGGGGCACGCCATGCAATGATGCAGGTGAGGCGCAGCCTATGCTGGTTATTGGTATGGGTAAACTGGGCGGTGGTGAGCTGAACTTCTCTTCAGATATCGATCTGATCTTTACTTATCCGGAGAACGGTGAGACTCAAGGTGCTCGTCGTAGCATTGCCAATGCTCAGTTTTTTACCCGTCTAGGACAACGTATCATCAAAGCGCTCGACCAGCAGACCTTTGATGGCTTCTGTTATCGCGTGGACATGCGCTTGCGTCCTTTTGGCGACAGCGGTCCGTTGGTGATGAGCTACGCAGCTCTCGAAGATTACTATCAGGAGCAGGGGCGCGACTGGGAACGCTACGCAATGATTAAAGCGCGAGTGATGGGGCGTGAAATGTACCCGCAGTATCAAGAGTTGCGTCAGATGCTGCGTCCGTTTGTGTTTCGTCGTTACATCGACTTCAGTGCGATCCAATCTTTGAGGCGTATGAAGTCGATGATCAGTAGCGAAGTGCGTCGACGTGGTTTAAGCAACAACATTAAGCTAGGCGCGGGTGGCATTCGCGAAATTGAGTTTATCGCACAGGTATTCCAGTTGATTCGTGGTGGCCGTGAGCCGAATCTGCGCCAACGCGGGTTGTTGGTGACCCTAGACGCGATTGAAGAGTTGGAGCAGTTGACCAGTGAAGAGGTTAATAACCTTAAGCTGTCGTATAAATTCCTGCGCCGGTTAGAGAACCTGTTGCAGGCAATGGCCGACAAGCAAACGCAAACACTGCCTGAATGCGAGAATGAACAATTGCAACTCGCTGTTGCAATGGGGTATGCAGATTGGACCTCGTTAATCGAACAAGTGCGTCAACATATGCACAACGTCCATCAAGTATTCAATAATCTTATCGGCGATGAGGAAGAAGAGTGTTCAGAAGTCGCCAAGCATTTCCATGAACTGTGGGACATGGCGGAAAAGCCAGACGTAATTGAAGCGGTTCTAGAACAGGACATTGGCACGACTGAGGCCGCTGAGATGGCGTCGACCATCATTCAGTTTAAGAAAGACTTAGCCAAGAAAACGTTGGGCCCAAGAGGCCGGGAAGTGCTCAATCGCTTAATGCCGAAGATATTCGCGGCCATATATTCTCATCAGGATGCCAAATTCGGTTTACCTCGCGTCCTGCATTTGCTGCATAAGATTGTGACCCGAACGACGTACCTGGAGTTGTTGGATGAGCACCCTGCGGCATTGACGCAACTGGTTCGCCTTTGCACAGCCAGCCCAATGATTTCAGAGCAACTTGGGCGTTATCCAATTCTGCTTGATGAGCTGATTGATCCTCAGCAGTTGTACAACCCCGTGCCATTGGAAAGCTACCGCACTGAACTGCGTGATTTCCTCGCTCGTATCCCAGAAGACGATATGGAGCAACAGATGGAAGCACTGCGTCAGTTCAAGCAGATCTGCATTTTGCGTATCGCTGCTGCAGACATTGCAGGGGTTCTGCCTGTCATGAAAGTCAGTGACCACCTAACTTACCTCGCTGAAGCGATTGTTGAGTCTGTGGTGAATCAAGCGTGGCTGCAAATGGCGGAGAAATATGGCGAGCCGACGCACCTAAAAGACAGAGAGGGCCGAGGCTTTGCTGTGATTGGCTACGGCAAAGTGGGCGGCTGGGAGCTGGGGTACAACTCAGATCTGGATATCGTCTTTATGCATGACTGCCCAGTTCATGCTTATACCGACGGTAAAAAAGAGATTGATGGCCGCCAATTTTACTTACGTTTGGCGCAGCGCATCATCCATATATTCTCAACAAGAACGGCATCAGGCATCTTGTACGAGGCGGATACTCGCTTACGCCCTTCAGGGGCTTCGGGCTTGCTAGTAAGTCCGGCAGATGCATTTGATGAATACCAGCACAATGAAGCCTGGACATGGGAACATCAAGCGTTAGTGAGGGCTCGGATGATCTACGGCGATCAACCTCTACAACAGGCATTTTCTCAAACAAGGCACGATATCTTGAGTTTGGCGCGAGAAGAGTCAAAGATCAAAACGGATGTGGCCGAGATGCGGGTTAAAATGCGTGAACACCTTGGCGGGAAAAAGTCAGGTCGTTTTATGCTCAAACAAGACCCTGGTGGTATTACCGATGTGGAATTTCTTGCTCAGTATCTGGTCTTAAGGTTTAGTCACGAAAAGCCTAAGCTGACTCGATGGAGTGATAATGTCAGAATCTTTGAATCCATGATGGCACAAGGCATTCTGGATGAAGCCCCTGCGATGGCATTGACTCAGGCATACACAACGATGCGCGATCAAATTCATCATCGTAATTTGCTCAATCTTGATGCGGATGTGGCGGAAGAAAAACTGACCAAAGAGCGAGAGCTGGTTAAAGCGCTTTGGCATGAGTGGCTAGAATAGGTTTAGGGTCCTTATCCCCTGTGTTAAACTCTTGCCCGAATTAGAATTTGGAGACCCATAATGAAACCAATCCTACCGAACTATAGTGATTCTGGTGTATTGATCATCGGTGACGTCATGCTTGATCGTTACTGGTATGGCCCTACTGGACGCATCTCCCCAGAAGCCCCAGTTCCTGTAGTAAAAGTAGAAAATAACGAAGAGCGTCCAGGCGGTGCAGCTAACGTAGCAATGAACATTGCTTCTTTGGGCGGCCATGCGCATATCGTAGGTTTAACTGGGATTGATGAGCCTGCCAAAGTGCTCAACGAGACGCTGTCTGCACTGAAAGTAAAGTGTGACTTTGTGGCTCTGCCAAACTATCCAACCATTACTAAACTTCGCGTTTTGAGCCGTGGTCAGCAGCTGATCCGCTTAGACTTCGAAGACAAATTTGAAAATACTGATGCCGAGCTGATTTTAGATCGTATGGAACAGGCATTGCCAAAAGTGAAGTCGGTTGTTTTGTCTGATTATGCGAAAGGTGCATTGGAGCACGTTCAGCAATTCATTCAGAAAGCACGTGCTGCTAAGGTTCCTGTGTTTATTGATCCTAAAGGAGCGGACTTTGAACGCTACCGTGGTGCGACGCTACTGACTCCAAACATGGCAGAATTTGAGCTGGTTGTGGGTAAGGTAAAATCTGAAGAAGAACTGGTCGAGAAAGGCTTAGCGCTGATTGAAGAGTTCGACTTTGAGGCACTGTTGGTGACGCGCAGTGAACACGGTATGACATTACTACGCCGCGGTCAGGAGCCGTTCCACCTGCCAACTCTTGCCAAAGAGGTCTATGACGTTACAGGTGCAGGTGATACTGTGATTTCTGTCCTTGCTGCGTCAGTTGCTGCGGGTAAACCGCTTGATGAAGCTTGTGCATTGGCAAATGCAGCCGCAGGTGTCGTGGTTGGTAAGCTGGGTACATCAACGGTATCAACCATTGAATTGGCGGAAGCGGTTCATGGTAGTCAAGACACTGATTTTGGTGTCATCACTGAACAGGCTCTGATTGAAGCGGTCAAGAACGCACAATCGAAGGGCGAGAAGGTAGTGATGACCAATGGTTGCTTCGACATTCTGCACGCTGGACACGTTTCTTACCTGAACCATGCTGCTGAATTGGGTGACCGCCTGATTGTCGCTGTGAACACGGATGAATCTGTTAAGCGTTTGAAAGGCCCTGGTCGTCCGGTTAACCCAACAGATCGCCGTATGGCGGTTCTGGCTGGTCTTGGCGCGGTTGATTGGGTTGTCCCGTTTGGCGAAGAAACGCCTCAACGCCTGATTTCAGAAGTATTGCCAGACATGCTTGTGAAAGGCGGTGATTACAAGCCTGAAGAGATTGCGGGTGGTAAAGAAGTGATTGCCAATGGAGGTGAAGTTAAAGTACTTAACTTTGAAGATGGTTGCTCAACGACTGAGATCATTGATGCCATCAAAGGTGGCAAAGGCTAAAGGCACATTCGGCAGAGTGTTATTAAGCTCTGCCTGAATCAAAGTTTGCTCATAAGTTGTTACCATTTTAGTCACAGCTGACAAAGAAAAAACAAAAAATGGAGCCAATTGGCTCCATTTTTCTTTCTTAATTCTGGTGATTACTCTTCTAAATCACCGCAGAATCGGTAGCCTTCACCGTGAATCGTCGCGATGATTTCTGGCGTACCAGAGACTGACTCAAAATGCTTACGGATACGACGGATAGTCACATCGACAGTACGGTCATGTGGCTTAAGCTCACGACCAGTCATCTTCTTAAGCAGGTCAGCACGTGTCTGGATCTTGCCAGGGTTTTCACAGAAGTGAAGCAGGGCACGGAACTCAGAACGTGGTAGCTTGTAGCCATCGCCACTTGGGCTAACCAGTGAGCGACTATTGATATCCAATACCCAGCCGTTGAATTCGTATTTCTCAACGCTACGTTTCTCTTCCGTTACTACACTGGTGCTCATAGAGCGGTTTAGCAGGTTACGAGCACGGATAGTGAGTTCGCGTGGATTGAACGGCTTAGTAATGTAGTCGTCTGCACCGATCTCAAGACCAAGGATCTTGTCGACTTCGTTGTCACGACCAGTCAGGAACATTAATGCCACATTTGCTTGCTCACGCAGTTCACGTGCAAGCAGGAGGCCATTTTTACCTGGAAGGTTGATGTCCATAATAACCAGATTTACCTGGTTGTCAGACAGCACCTGGTGCATCTCTTCACCGTCACTGGCCTCGAAAACAGCGTATCCCTCTGCTTCAAAAATACTCTTTAGAGTGTTACGAGTTACTTGCTCATCTTCAACAATAAGAATGTGCGGGGTTTGCATTGGCGGTACCTAAACTTGTGAAAAAATTGTGCTAATAGAATAAATTCTAGGCAAAAACCTAACATACAGGTAATGTGATGTTGATAATAAACCAAAGACTGTAAAAATACATTGTTTCTTTGGTTGCCCGCCTTCCTTGGTCCCAATTCGCTTCTTGAGGTCCCTTTTCCTCACACGTTCTATTAGTCTTTGAGGCGGATTCTATAATGTTAACAGCATGCTAACAACGTCAGAATGTTAATTCCATGCACTTTGTTGATTTATATCAAGAGTTCGAATGTAACAAATATTAATAGTCTAAAACTAATGTAAAACTGTGGTTTATATGATGGTTGATGCACAACTTTGGCAAGAATATTCAGACCCTTACTTCAAATTCATTCGCTCGCCGAGCAGTCATCAGTTTGCCATTATCACGGCGTGGAACCCCGCTAGTCAGTGGCAGTCCAAACAACAAAATCAGCGAAATAATCGCTACTTAGTTCAAGAATTTAGCCATACTTACTTTGTTGAAGTGTTAGTGGGAGATGAAAGTTTCGGTTGGGCTGAAGAGAGTTTCGCCGTCGATATTGATGAGCTACAGGCACTAGAGCTAGGGCGTAAATATCAGCAGAACGCGATTTACTATGTTGATGGTAATGAGCTGTTTTTACTCTCCTGTTTGGCTGACAAAGCGAAAGTCAGTTTAGGTAAGTGGAAGTATCGATGCAGATAAGAAATTAAAGCCATATTCATGGAGGAAAAATGAAAGATATAACACCGGATATATGTGATAAACATGAAGATAAAGTAACGTCGTTGGATTTGCCCCTACACACTTTTGGTAACAAAAGTGCATTCTGGGGAGAAATTGTCACGGTTCGCTGCTACCACGATAACTCCAAAGTGAGAGAAACCTTGAGTCAGGACGGCAAGGGAAAAGTGCTGATCGTCGATGGACACGGTTCCTGTCAAAAGGCCTTGCTTGGTGATCAATTGGCGATCCTAGCGATTGATAATAACTGGGAGGGCGTGATTGTTTATGGTGCTATCCGTGATGCGGCTGCAATGGCGGAGATGGAACTGGGAGTCAAGGCGCTCGGGACCAGCCCATTTAAAACGGAAAAGCGTGGGGCGGGTGACACGAATGTGACTTTGACGATACACAACCAAATGATCCAGCCCGGCGACTACGTCTACGCCGACTGGAATGGTGTGTTAACCTCTACAGAATTGTTGGATTGGAGTTAGAAGCGAAAGCCGATACCGACTTCCAGCTCTTGTTGCCACTCTTGATGTTCGAGAGTGGCATGGAGATCTAGATTTTCAGTCAACCTCATGCGACTTGAAACTTCTGCGGCAATGACTTTATCTGTCCCCTCTGCCGTGTTTTCTTCGTTGTAAGAATGCAGGGTACTTTTTACCGAGACTCTTGGCGTTATCTGATAGCTTACACCACTTAAAAATCCACTTTCGTTGGTATTACTCCCTTGATTAACACGGGCTCCTACATACAAATCAATGTTATCAAACACATTATAAGAATAACCGCCATCAATCTTCCAAGTATCAAAGTCGTGTTGATCGGTCTCACTGGAGAGGAATAGCTTATGTGGGGATGCTTTTTGCTGTGATGGTAAAGCAGGGAGTTCTGTAGCCACTGACGAGCACGCAACAAGAGTAAGCAAAAGGCTTAGTGTTTTTTTCATTTGCCACTCCTTGGTCGTTATTTATCCACTGCAAGATCAATTAAAGCATAAAACAAAAGCACTGGGAGAATCTTTTTCAGCTAAAACTGGATCTAGCCAATATGCATTCTGATTCATTTTGTTTTGTGATGAGATAACTTATTGAACTGGCTCACAGAAGCCAATTAGACCGAAGTGTAAACAAAAAATAAAAACTTTTCGTTGACTCATGCTAAACAAATAGGTTAAACGTATGGGTAAGCAAACACACAATCGCAACAAAATTAAACTATGCAAAACCACAGCCACCTAGTAATGACCACAACCATTATTATTACCGACATTACACATGTTGGGGCGGGCTGCTAAGCGAAAGAAATTCAAAAAAAAGGCCTGTATCCCACAAGATACAGGCCTTTTTTTATAACTAAATTTACAGATATTTGGAGGAAGGGATGCGTGTTTTAAAGTTTGGAGGCTCATCATTAGCGGATGCTGATCGTTTTTTACGAGCAGCAGATATCATTGCTAATAATGCTCAGCAGGAAGAGGTCGCTGTTGTTCTCTCTGCACCAGGTAAAACAACCAATAAACTGGTTGCCGTGATTGATGGGGCGTTGAAAAATGGTGAGGCCGAGCTACAAATCGCTGAGTTGGAAGACTCTTTCCGCGATCTGTATCAGGATATCAAACAAGTCCTGCCTAACATTGATGGTTCAGGCTATGACAACCAAGTAAAAACATCTCTGACTCAACTGCGTCAGTTTGTGCACGGTATTAACCTGTTGGGTATGTGCCCAGATAACGTCAATGCTCGTATCATTAGTAAAGGTGAACGTGTTTCCATTCAGCTCATGAAAGCGGTATTGGAAGCAAAAGGTCAACCAGCTAGCCTGATTGATCCGGTGAAATACCTTTATGCGAACGGTGAACACTTGGAGGCGATGGTTGACGTTGAGGTTTCGACTCAGAATTTCCGCCAAAATCCACTGCCTAAAGGTCACGTCAATATCATGCCTGGTTTTACTGCAGGTAATGAAGAGGGCGAACTCGTCACTCTAGGTCGCAACGGCTCTGACTACTCGGCGGCAGTATTAGCAGCGTGTCTGCGTGCTGATTGTTGCGAAATTTGGACAGATGTCGATGGCGTCTACAACTGTGACCCACGCTTGGTTGATGATGCGCGTCTACTGAAATCACTTAGCTATCAGGAAGCGATGGAGCTGTCTTACTTTGGCGCTTCTGTGCTTCACCCTAAAACTATCGCTCCAATTGCCCAATTCCATATCCCATGTCTGATCAAAAACAGCTTTAACCCACAAGGTGCGGGCACGTTAATCGGCCAAGACACTGGGGAAGACAAACTTTCCATTAAAGGCATTACCACGCTAAGCGATCTGACCATGGTCAATGTTTCAGGTCCGGGAATGAAAGGCATGGTCGGAATGGCGAGCCGCGTATTTGGTGCCATGTCTTCAGCGGGTGTCTCTATTGTACTCATCACTCAGTCTTCTTCTGAGTACAGCATCAGTTTCTGTATCGAAGCGGAAGATAAAGCCATCGCTCAGCAAGCGCTTAGCGACTCGTTCGAGTTGGAGCTCAAAGATGGTCTTCTTGAGCCTGTTGAGTTTATGGACGATGTAGCCATTGTGACTTTGGTTGGTGATGGTATGCGCACTTCTCGCGGCGTCGCATCTCAGTTCTTCTCATCTTTGGCAGAAGTGAACGTTAACATCGTGGCTATCGCCCAAGGCTCATCGGAACGTGCGATTTCTGCTGTGATCCCCGAAGATAAGATTTCTGAAGCGATCAAAGCGTGTCATGAGAACCTGTTTAACTCTAAACACTTCTTGGATGTATTTGTTGTCGGTGTAGGCGGCGTTGGTGGTGAGCTGGTGGATCAAATTCAGCGTCAGCAAGTGAAACTGGCGGAAAAAGGCATCATTCTAAGAGTTTGTGGTTTGGCGAATAGCAAGGGGCTACTGCTCGATAGTGAAGGTCTGCCTTTAGAGCACTGGCGTGACCGCATGAACGACGCAACTGAAGAGTTTAGCCTCGCGCGATTGATTTCTCTCGTCCAGCGCAACCACATTATCAACCCAGTGCTGGTGGATTGTACCTCTTCGGAATCTATCGCTAACCAATATGCGGATTTCTTGGCAGCGGGCTTCCACGTTGTCACTCCAAACAAAAAAGCTAACACAGCGAGCATGGCCTATTACCATCAACTACGCGATATCGCCCGTAGCTCACGTCGCAAGTTAATGTATGAAACAACAGTTGGCGCTGGTCTACCAGTGATCGAAAACCTGCAAAACCTTATCTCCGCAGGGGATGAACTTGAGCGCTTTAGCGGGATCCTTTCTGGTTCGCTGTCCTACATCTTCGGTAAGCTTGATGAGGGTATGACGCTAAGTCAGGCGACCAATATTGCTAAAGATAATGGCTTTACTGAGCCGGATCCACGTGATGATCTGTCTGGTATGGATGTCGCTCGTAAGCTACTAATTCTTGCACGTGAAGCCGGCATGAATTTAGAACTGGAAGATGTGATTGTTGATCAAGCATTACCACCAGGTTTTGATGATTCAGGCAGCGTAGATGAGTTCATGGAACGATTGCCTGAGGCGGATGCGTACTTCCAAGAGTTGTCTGCCAAGGCTGCGGAAAATGGCAAAGTGCTACGTTATGTTGGAGAAATCAATGATGGTCAATGTCGTGTTAGCATTGCTGCCGTTGATGAAAATGATCCTATGTTCAAGATCAAGGATGGTGAGAACGCATTGGCCTTCTACAGCCGTTACTATCAGCCAATTCCACTGGTATTGCGTGGTTATGGTGCGGGTACAGAAGTAACTGCTGCTGGGGTATTCTCAGATGTGATGCGTACTTTAGGATGGAAACTAGGGGTTTAAAACGAATGAGTAGTGGTATGGATGTGGTGGTTTACGCCCCAGCGTCAATAGGTAACGTGAGTGTTGGTTTTGATGTGCTCGGTGCTGCGGTATCGCCTATTGATGGCACCTTGCTTGGTGACCGAGTGATGGTGAAAGCTGGAAACGAGTCTTTTAGCCTCAAAACAGCGGGCGATTTTGTTTCCAAGTTACCGGAAAACCCTAAAGAAAATATCGTTTATGATTGTTGGCAAGTGTTCGCCAGAGAGCTAGATAAGAAAGGCGTGACTCTGTTACCTCTTGAAATGACGCTTGAGAAGAACATGCCGATCGGTTCTGGGTTAGGCTCCAGTGCCTGCTCCATTGTTGCGGCTCTGGATGCGCTAAACCAGTTCCATGGTAACCCATTGGATAAAACTGAGCTATTGGCATTAATGGGTGAGATGGAAGGGCAGATATCTGGTGGCGTACATTACGACAATGTCGCGCCATGCTATCTAGGTGGTGTTCAGCTAATGCTTGAAGAGCTCGGTATCATCAGTCAGGAAGTGCCATGTTTTGATGACTGGTACTGGGTAATGGCGTACCCGGGTATTAAGGTATCAACGGCGGAAGCTCGTGAGATCCTACCATCTCAATATCGTCGTCAGGATATCATTGCTCATGGTCGACACTTGGCCGGCTTTATCCATGCTTGCCACTCGAACCAGCCAGAGCTGGCGGCTAAGATGATCAAAGACGTGATTGCTGAACCGTATCGTGAGAAACTGCTACCGGGCTTTGCTGATGCACGTAAATATGCGGCAACAGCAGGCGCTCTGGCGACGGGCATTTCAGGAAGTGGTCCGACGCTGTTTAGTATTTGCAAAGATAAAGATGTCGCTGAGCGAGTTGCTCGCTGGTTAGAACAAAATTACGTACAAAACCAAGAAGGATTCGTCCATGTTTGCCGTTTAGACAAGCAGGGCTCGAAAGTAACAGGAAGTGAGCTATGAAGCTTTACAATATAAAAGAAAATGATGAACAAGTTTCCTTTGGTCAAGCCGTTCGCCAAGGGTTAGGCCGTAATCAAGGTCTGTTTTTTCCATCGGAATTGCCGAAATTTGATGATGTTGATGCTCTGCTAGCAGAAGACTTCGTGTCTCGTAGCACTAAAATTTTGTCAGCGTTGATTGGTGATGAGCTTAGTGAAGATCAAGTTAACTCTATGGTTGACGCGGCGTTTCAGTTCCCTGCACCAATCAATCAGGTTAAAGATGGTGTCTATGCCTTAGAATTGTTCCATGGTCCAACTCTAGCGTTTAAAGACTTCGGTGGGCGCTTTATGGCGCAATCTCTTGCTACGGTATCAAACGGCGGCAAGATTACTATTCTGACCGCAACCTCTGGCGACACTGGTGCAGCCGTGGCACACGCTTTCTACGGTATGGAAGACATCAATGTTGTGATTCTTTACCCGAAAGGCAAGATCAGCCCACTACAAGAGAAGCTATTCTGTACGCTTGGTAACAATATTCACACCGTAGCGATCGATGGTGACTTCGATGCTTGTCAGGCACTTGTTAAGCAAGCTTTCGATGACGCGGCATTGCGTGAAGAAATTGGTCTAAACTCTGCAAACTCAATCAACATCAGTCGTTTGATGGCGCAAATCTGTTATTACTTTGAAGCTGCAGCGCAAATGAGTAAAGAGCAGCGTGAGAATCTTGTTGTGTCAGTGCCAAGTGGTAACTTCGGTAACTTAACCGCTGGTCTATTGGCGAAAGCGCTGGGTCTGCCAATTAAACGCTTTATTGCTGCAACGAACGCCAACGATACTGTGCCACGTTACCTAGAGACAGGTAATTGGGAGCCAAAACCAACAGTTGCGACGACATCGAATGCGATGGATGTAAGCCAGCCAAACAACTGGCCGCGCATCGAAGAGCTATGCCGCGTGAAAAAGTGGGGCCTGGAGACATTAGGTAAAGGTGCGGTTTCCGATGAGCAAAGCGCGCAGTCAGTGAAAGACTTACACTCGCTTGGTTACCTATGTGAGCCACACGGCGCAATTGCATACCGTGTCCTTGAAGAGCAATTGCAAGAAGGCGAAACGGGTCTATTCCTTTGTACGGCTCACCCTGCGAAATTCAAAGAAGTCGTGGATGAGATTTTGGACTCAGACATTGATTTGCCAGGTCCGCTGGCAAAACATGCCGCGATGGAACTGCTTTCTGAAGATCTTGCCAATGACTTTGACTTGCTGAAAGACGTTCTGCGTCGAGTACAAAAGTAATTGGTTGCTGAAAGTAAAAAGGTCACCTCGGTGACCTTTTTTTATGTGCCTGACCCGTTTTAATTAACGATTGAGCGCAAATGTTGGCAGAGACAAGTGCCAGCGAATGGCGCCTAGGCGAATCAACAAAGTAGAAAAGACACCCGCTAAGAATGCAGTGTCAGGATCATGTCCCATCGCCAACGCTGTGGTGTGAAATACCCCGCCGATAATACACGCCGTGGCATAAACTTCACTTCTCAGTACCATTGGGACTTCCCGTGCGAGCACATCACGGATGATGCCGCCGCCACAACCGGTAATCACACCCATGATGATGGCAACCAGTGCTGAATCCTGATAAGCCATGGTTTTATCGACACCAATACCAACGAACACCGCGAGGCCAATGGCATCACATACGGGCAGAATCCACCAAGCTAGACGTTTAGGACGGCGAACAATGATCATCGTTAGCAGGCAGGTGATCAAGATGGTCCACAAATAGTTTGTGTCAGTAATCCAGAATACTGGGGTGGCACCTAATGCCATGTCACGGATTGTACCGCCTCCAATAGCGGTTACGCTGCCAAGTACGGCAACACCAAAAGGGTCCATTTTGAGTCGGCCAGCAAGCAGCACACCTGAGACAGCGAAAATGGCGGTGCCGAATAAATCGACACTGTATAGCAGCATGGAATCCACGGGATTAATATCTCTTACAAATGCTCAGTGATCCTGAGGAATAAAAAACGACGGCGGATTGTATGGTATCAGAGCTAAGCGGTGTTAGCGATTTCGCCTGACGGTTTCGAAGTGCTCACAAACTTCTTCGATTGCATTCAACGTTCTGGGGGTCGGTCGGTTGAGCCAATCTGAATTCAGAGACCAGACGTATCCGCTTTTAACCGCAGACAACTGTGTTTTCCAGTCCAGCCAAGGATTCCCTTTTGCAATGGCATGCTCTGAGGTAAAGATGACTTCTGGGTTACTTAATACCACTTGTTCAGTGCCAACTTGTGGGTAGGGTGCGGCACTTTGTTCAAACACATTCTCGCCACCACAGAACGAAAATACTTCGCTTGGCCAATTCCCTTTAGCAACGGTAATTATCGGCTGTTCGCTCAACTGATAGAAATACCTTACTGGGATGTCCGTTTGATAGCGCTGTTTAAATTTCGCCAGCTGATTTCTATATTGCTTCGCGGCACTGAGTCCGACAGAAGGAGCTTGCGAATATTGACTTAATTGTTCGATGTTGTTGGCAATGTCATCCAGTGAGCTGGTGGTCGAGTAGTAAATGTTGATACCAAATTGCTTCAGCTTTTCCAATTCTCTAGCAGGGTTACCGGCAGGCCATGCGATCACCAGATCAGGCTGGAGCGCAATAATGCGTTCCAGCTTTATACCTTGGTAGTTGGAGACTTTTTCCAGCTTTGTTGCCTGTTCAGGGTAATCGCTGTGCTCACTCACTGCGATCAGTTTGTCGCCCAAACCCGCCGCAAATGCCATTTCAGTCGCGTGAGGGGCCAAGCTAATAACGCGTTCCACGGGGGCTGCGTTAACCAGCGTGGAAACCAGTAATGTAATGAAGGTAAGCAGCCGTATCTGCATTTAGATTCCTTGATAAATAAGGCCCATGATAGCGCTTTGTACCATGATCCAGGCGAACATTCGCCATGCCAGCAGGCGCTGTACTTGAGCTATATGTATGGCAGACGGCGCAATTCGGCCTCCCAGCTTGCTGCGAACCGATTTCTTACCGTCATAAATAGCAGGCCCACCGAGAGAAAGCTCTTGTTTCGCACCGACGGCGATGATCAACCATGATGGGCCCGGTAGCGGCCAAGTCGCTGCTTGCTGCTTAAGCAGAGCCCACACTTCGCTGGTTCTTTTTCCTAACGCAATCATAACGGCGAATAAGCGTAATGGGATGTAATCCAAGACGGCAACAGCTCGAATGACAGGGAGGCCAAAAGGTGAAAACTTCTCGCGTGAGGGTGACCAAGCTCGGGCGAGTTCTACCGTCATACGATAAATGAAGGCGCCAATCCCGCCTGCGATGGCGTACCAAAATAGCACTGCGACTACATTGCGACCGTACGACATGATGAGAGTTTCTGTGCCCGCTTTGCCTAAGCCGAGAAGAGACAACGACTCGGTGGAGCGATTCACCATTGGCTTGAGCAGCATTTTAGCGTGCTCTTTATCTTCTCTGGCCAATGCTTCGACAAAGTGGGCGGTGAATTTATCGGTATTGCGCCAGTCTATGGCGAGTAATAACAGCGCAAGCTCAAACAACTGGGCTTGCCACACCAACGGCTTTAACGCGATTAAAACAGCGAGCATAGGGACGATCATCAGCAACCACGCTAGGGTGCCTGAGATCATACTTTGTGAATAACTGGAATTGGTATTGACCTTGTCGGCCAGTTGCTCAGCAAATTTGTGCCATAAAATAGCAGGGTGCGCTTCACGAGGAAAAGGGAGAATAAGATGAAACAACAAAGCGCCCCATAACACTAGGAGCGCTCCGTTTGAGTATAACTGATTAAAAAGTTCTTCCATGAGTATCAGCCACTCGCTATTGATTATGCTTTAAGCAACTCAACCATTTTGAAGACCATCTCAGAAGAGCTCTTTGCTGCTAGCGGTAGAAACTCTTCGAAGCTCATTGGTGACTCTTTGTCAGCCACGTCTGAAATGGCACGCACTACAACAAACGGTACTTTAAATTGGTGACAAGCTTGAGCAATCGCAGAGGCTTCCATCTCAACGGCAATCACCGATGGGAAATGTTGGCGGATAAACGCCTGACGCTCAGCGGTGCAGACAAAAGTATCACCAGTACAAATTAGACCTCGTACTGCGTGCTTGTCTTCCATTTGTGACAGTGCCTTTTCTGCAACGTCCATCAGCTTCGCATCTGCAGTGAAAGCCGCAGGTTGCCCAGCCATTTGACCCATTTCATAGCCAAACGCTGTTACATCTGCATCGTGGTGACGAACTTCTGTCGAAATAACCACATCGCCCAAATTCAGTGTTGAATCAAAGCCACCCGCAGAACCTGTATTGATGACAACATCTGGTTGGTATTCATCAAGCAAGACAGTGGTACCGATTGCTGCTGCCACTTTACCGATACCAGATTGAAGTAGGACTATGTCCACACCGTTCAGTTGACCAGAGAAGAAAGTACAACCCGCTTTTGACACTTCTTGGCAGTTTTCAATAGCTTGTTTAAGAATAGAGACTTCTTGCTCCATTGCACCGATGATGCCGATTTTCATAAGGAATCCTGTTATTTCAAATAGGTAGCTTTTAATCCGCTAAGTGTAACAGAAAAGGGCAATAACGGAATGGACTTCGTCTCCGCCTCTCGTGCGAAGTGCGCAAATACCTATTGCTTAAGCAACGAGCATCCCATATAATTCGCGCTCCTCGTGTCGGCTGAATCAGAGATTGGCTGGCACAACGTTTAACCTACTCTTATTAGGAGAGAATTATGTCTCTGAATGCAGAAACTAAAGCAGCAATCGTTGCAGATTACGCACGTGGCGAAGGCGACACTGGTTCACCAGAAGTACAAGTAGCTCTACTTACAGCTTCTATCAACCACCTACAAGGTCACTTCAAAGCGCATAAAGGCGATCACCACAGCCGTCGTGGTCTTCTACGTATGGTTTCTCGTCGTCGTAAACTTCTAGATTACCTAAAAGGTAAAGATCTAGATCGTTACCACGACCTAATCAAGCGTCTAGGCCTACGTCGCTAATTAGCGACTGCATAGAGCAGTTTGTCGGAAAAGGGGCTTTTTGCCCCTTTTTTGTTGCCTAAATTTAGCCAAATCCGTTTTATCCCGTTATAATACGCACGCCCATACTCATGTTGTTTGAGTATTAAAAGCAAAAACTCATTGCATTACAGTCAACCTCGTCGACCAAAAGGTCGCGACTATTAAAAATGACATTGCCTCTCTTTAAGTTTTGGATAGCAACAGTGCGTTTTTACTAGTCGCGATTTGTAGTGCCTTGAGTGTCAATTAACACTATCTGAGCCCCATTTGGATGCCTCAGAAACAAGGAATAACAATGTTCGAAAAACCAGTTGTTAAAACGTTCCAGTACGGTAACCACACGGTTACTCTAGAAACTGGCGTTATTGCACGTCAAGCTACAGCAGCAGTTATGGTGACAATGGACGATACTGCGGTATTCGTATCTGTTGTAGGTAAAAAAGAAGCGGTAGAAGGTCAAGACTTCTTCCCTCTAACGGTTAACTACCAAGAGCGTACTTACGCTGCGGGTAAAATCCCTGGTGGTTTCTTCAAACGTGAAGGTCGCCCTTCTGAAGGTGAAACGCTAACGGCTCGTCTAATCGACCGTCCAATCCGTCCACTTTTCCCAGACGCATTCAAAAACGAAGTTCAAGTTATCGCGACAGTTGTGTCTGTAAACCCAGACGTTCAACCTGACATCGTAACAATGATCGGTACGTCAGCGGCACTTGCTATTTCTGGTATCCCGTTCAACGGTCCTATCGGTGCAGCACGTGTTGGTCACATCGACGGTCAACTTGTGCTTAACCCAAGCAATACTGAACTAGAAACGTCTAAGCTAGACCTAGTTGTTGCGGGTACTGAAGGCGCTGTTCTTATGGTTGAGTCAGAAGCTGACAACCTAACCGAAGAAGAAATGCTATCAGCGGTGGTTTACGGCCACGACCAACAGCAAGTTGTGATCAACGCGATCAACGAATTCAAAGCTGAAGTGGCTACTCCTGCTTGGGATTGGGTTGCTCCAGAAGAGAACACAACGCTTGTAAACAAGATCGCTGAGCTTGCTGAAGCTAAGCTAGTTGAAGCTTACCAAATCACTGAGAAGATGGCTCGTTACGACCGCATCCACGAGATTGCAGGTGAAGTAAACGAAGTTCTTCTTGCTGAAGATCCAGAAGCGAACACAAAAGAAATCCACACTATCTTCCACGATCTAGAGAAGACAGTGGTACGTCGCAGCATCATCGCTGGTAACCCACGTATCGACGGTCGTGAAAAAGACATGGTTCGTGCGCTAGACGTACGTACTGGTGTTCTTCCACGTACTCACGGTTCATCACTATTCACTCGTGGTGAAACTCAGGCGCTAGTAACTGCGACTCTAGGTACGCAGCGCGATGCTCAAATCATCGATGAGCTAACGGGTGAGCGTAAAGATCACTTCCTACTACACTACAACTTCCCTCCATACTGTGTAGGTGAGACTGGTTTTGTAGGTTCTCCTAAGCGTCGTGAAATCGGCCACGGTAAGCTAGCTAAGCGCGGTATTGCTGCAGTAATGCCATCTGTAGACGAATTCCCATACACAGTACGTGTAGTTTCAGAAATCACTGAATCTAACGGTTCTTCTTCAATGGCTTCTGTATGTGGTACGTCTCTAGCGCTTATGGATGCTGGTGTGCCAATCAAGTCTTCTGTTGCGGGTATCGCAATGGGTCTTGTTAAAGAAGGCGACGATTTCGTTGTCCTTTCTGACATCCTTGGTGATGAAGACCACCTAGGTGACATGGACTTTAAAGTAGCAGGTACTAACACTGGTATCACTGCACTTCAAATGGACATCAAGATCGAAGGTATCACTAAAGAGATCATGCAAATTGCGCTTAACCAAGCTCAAGGCGCACGTAAGCACATCCTATCTGTAATGGATGAAGCTATCTCTGGTGCTCGTGATGATATCTCTGAGTTCGCTCCGCGTATTCACACAATGAAGATCAGCGCTGAGAAGATCAAAGACGTTATCGGTAAAGGTGGTGCAGTTATCCGTGCTCTAACTGAAGAGACGGGCACAACTATCGAAATCGAAGACGACGGTACAATCAAGATTGCTGCAACTGAAGGTACAGCTGCGAAAGAAGCAATCCGTCGTATCGAAGAGATCACGGCAGAAGTTGAAGTTGGCCGCATCTACACAGGTAAAGTAGCGCGTCTAGCAGACTTCGGTGCATTCGTAACTATCCTGCCAGGTAAAGATGGTCTAGTACACATCTCTCAAATCGCTGACAAGCGCGTTGAGAAAGTGTCTGACTACCTAGCTGAAGGTCAAGAAGTTCAAGTTAAAGTTCTTGAAATCGACCGTCAAGGCCGTGTTCGTCTAAGCATGAAAGAAGCAGTTGAAAAGACTGAAGAAGCATCTGCTGAAGAGAAACCAGCAACCGACGCATAATGCGATATCGCTAAGTGGGTTGGTTTGGTGAATTAGCCTATTCTGCTAAAAGCATGTTATAAAGGGAGCACTACGCTCCCTTTTTTAATGCGGCCGATACTGAGCAGCGGGCTCAGCAACAGGAGTACTTATTTGTGAAATGGTTTCAAACCGCAACACTTAGTTTAGCGTTATTGGTGACGGCAGGTTGTGCCACTACATCAAATAACAGTGCTGAGTGGCTTTACCCACCAATGGCTGTGCCGTTGCAAGCAAGCGTTCAGCAAGAAGTGCAGATCGCTCGTTTGAGTCAGTTACTTCAACGTCAGGATCTTCCTAAAGAAGTCCGAGCGAAAATGCTTTATGAGCGTGGCAACTACTACGACAGCGTAGGCCTGCGTGACTTGGCCAGATTAGACTACAACCAGTCACTGTCGCTTAACCCTGCGCAGCCAGATCTGTTTAACTTACTGGGTGTTTACTTCACTCAAGTAGGAGAGTATGACGCTGCCTATGATGCGTTTGACTCTACTTTGGAACTCGACCCTGCAAACTCCTACGCAGCCCGAAACCGTGCGATTGCATTGTATTATGGCGGTCGTATCGATCTTGCGTTGGAAGATATGACGGAGCATTACCAAGAAGATACGGCAGACCCTTTCCGAGCGCTTTGGCTGTATATTGTCAAATCGGAAAAAGATCCTCAGGCAGCCACAGCTGAGCTAATGTCTCGTTATGAGCAACGTGACGAGCAGTGGGGCTGGGTGCTCGTGGCTATTACTTTAGGTGAAATCTCGGAAGATGAAGCCTTTAAAGCGATCTTAGTTGGTACACGCGACAATACCTTGTTAGCGCAACGTCTGACAGAAGCGTATTTCTACCTAGGCAAGCGTTACCAGAGCCAAGGTGACTACGCGAGCGCGATCTCCCTCTACAAACTCGCTATTTCGTTTAACGTGTATGAGTACGTTGAGCATCGCTATTCGTTCTTGGAGTTGACCCGAATTTACAATGAGGTCAAGGAAGAACAGTTAGCCAAAAAGGCTCAGGCGCAACAACAAGCCTCCAACTGAACCAATATTGAATGATGATAAAACCGCTGCTTTGCAGCGGTTTTTTTATTGCCATTTATTTTAACTATCACTAAAATAGTTAGCCTTGCTAACTAAAAGTGCTGAAATCTTATGGATCTAGAAAACTGCCTGATAGAACTGGAACGTTTTTGCGCTAAAGCGTGGCGAGTGCATGCTAAAGAAGACCCTTTATCTCTATTGAGTTTTAACGAGTATGACTATTTGAGGGTTATCGAAGAATTTCCAGAGGGAATTCGCATCACTGACCTAGCCAATGAGATGAAAGTAACCAAACCGTCCGCGTCGAATATGGTCGCGCGGTTGCAAAAGAAAGGGTTAGTTTCACGTATCTCTTGTATGCAGGATGCACGTTCAAAGCGAGTCATACTGAGTGAGCAGGTGTTAAAGGATTTATCGAAAGAACAGTTAGTTTATCAGCATATTGCGCAAGCGATGAGTAACAAACTGACGGAACAAGAAGCAGGGCAGCTTGTATCTCTGTTGGAAAAGTCACTAAAAGGCTAACAGGTTCAACAATTTTCAATTTAACTATTTAGTTAGCCTGGCTAACTTGTGGTGAGAGAAATGCAAACTTCCATATATAAACAGTTTTGGAAATACACAATTCCAACCGTCGCTGCCATGCTGGTCAATGGCTTATATCAGGTGGTAGATGGTGTATTTATTGGTCGCTATGTTGGCGCTGATGGGCTCGCAGGAATCAATGTTGCCTGGCCTGTGATCGGCTCAATTCTGGGAATTGGCATGCTGGTGGGCGTGGGTACCGGGGCTATGGTGTCGATTCGTCAAGGTGAAAAAGACGCACTAGGCGCGAAACAAACTCTGGCGACAGGCTTGGTACTCTTACTGGCGTTAACCCCTGTGGTGTCTGGGTTACTGTTTTTCTTCGCTGATGATTTCTTGCGTTGGCAGGGTGCTGAAGGGCGCGTGTTTGACTTAGGGTTACAGTATCTGCATATCCTGATAGGTGCCAGCGTATTTACCCTTGGCTCGATTGCTATGCCGTTCTTACTGCGTAATGACGACAGCCCAAATTTGGCGACTATGTTGATGGTCGTGGGAGCGCTAATCAACATTGTGCTCGACTACCTATTTATCGCTTGGTTAGGTTGGGAGCTGACTGGTGCAGCGATTGCAACCGGAATTGCTCAGATGGTTGTTACCTTATTGGGCGTGGGGTACTTCTTCTCACACAGAGCCAAACTTCGCCTACGAATCCATGAGCTGAAACTTAAGTTGGCGCTAGTGCCTCAGATATTTTCCATCGGTACATCCAGCTTTTTTATGTACGCCTATGGTTCGATGATGGTGGCGTTGCACAATAGCTTGTTTGCTCAATATGGCGATCAGCTCTTGATTGGCGCCTATGCCATTCTAGGTTATATCGTAACCGTGTATTACCTGACTGCTGAGGGTATCGCCAACGGTATGCAACCGCTAGTGAGCTATAACCATGGCGCACGCCATCAGGCCAATATTCGCAAGTTGCTCAAAGTAGCGATGGTCAGCTCGGTGGTCATCGGTATGGCGTTTGTTCTTTTGCTGAATATCTTTCCACGCGAGTTTGTCTCTGTATTTAACTCAACGGATACTCAATTGATCGATAATACGATTCTTGGTATTCGATTACACATGTTTGCACTTGCGTTGGATGGATTCCTTGTGGTTGCCGGAGCCTACTATCAGGCGATCAATAAAGGCAGCAAAGCCATGTTTGTTACCATAGGTAATATGCTGATTCAGCTACCTTTCTTGTTCATAATGCCTAAGCTGATGGGTGTGCCGGGCATTTGGATTGCTTACCCGCTGTCAAACATCGCGTTGAGTATTGTTGTGGCGATGATGCTATTAAAAGACATTCGACGTTATAACGTACAGCCACCAGAGCAAGCTTTGGCATAACATGTAAACATTGCTTTAAATGGAATCCGGTATAGGTAAGGCTTGTACCGGATTTTTCTTATCTGGCATAGGTGCAATGTCTGAAATTGTTGCAGTAGAGCTTTAGCACTATGTCTCGTTTTGTGTCGAGAGATGCATACTCGTGCCGAATGTTGATCGCATTGTTGTTTGGTATTTATATAATTCACTGGCTAGTCTTAGTAATGAGACAGATTATCTTGCCGAGTCTCTATAATGTAACGGCTAAGTTTTGGTGCCTCTGGAGGCACAGCATTAAAATTTGAATCAATAGGGATACATTTCATGGCTAGTCAGTTCCGAATGGACTCCATTCCTGGTTCACTTATCGTTGTCGGTGGTACGTATGAGCCCTGGCTGTCGGTGTTAGAGCAAGTAGGATGGCGTTGTACTCAGTGTGCAGATTTACGCAAAGCGGACGCTTTGTTCAGCGAAACAGGGCCTTGCATTGGCATCGTCGACCTTAGTCATGACGAGTTCAGTCTCAATGGTATTGCGAATTTGGTGAGTAACCATAAGCAAGTCCGTTGGCTCGCATTTATCCGTGAATCGCAATTAAGTTCAGATACCATTTGCCAGTTTATCGTTAACTTTTGTATCGACTTTTTCACTGCGCCAATCCCGGATGCTCAGCTTCTCAGCACTATTGGCCACCAACTTGGTATGCTCAAGTTAGAGAAAAAAGTCTGGCCACACTATGGCAGTAATAATGACATGGGGCTGATCGGAGAGTCGATCCCAATGAAGCGTCTGCGCGATCAGATCAAACGTATCGGTCCAACTGACGTCAGCATTCTGATTTATGGTGAGAGTGGTACTGGTAAAGAAACCGTGGCTCGCGCTGTGCATAAAACCTCTTCTCGAGCGCAGAAAGAGTTCATTTCTGTCAATTGTCGCGCTATGTCGGAAAGGCGTCTTGAGAGCGATTTATTTGGTATTAACCGCGATGATGCCTCTGAGCCTTCGATTCTTGAAAAGGCGGATGGTGGCACCATACTGCTTAACGATATTCTTACTCTGCCTAAGTCTCAGCAGTTGAATTTGCTGCGATTCCTTCAGGAAGGCACTATCGAGACAGTGAATGGTCGGCAGGAAATCGACGTGCGTATTCTGGCAGCCAACTCTGCGGATATCGAAAAAGCGTTGATTGATGGTGATTTCAATGAAGAGCTTTACCACTACATCAATGTCTTGCGCATCAATGTGCCAAGCTTGAAAGAGCGTGCGGGGGATATCGCGATACTCGCGCGTCATTTCCTTCAGGAATATTCTAAGGAATACAACGCTCAGGCTCGCAGTTACACAGAAGAAGCTACACGTGCTCTGACGCGTTATCACTGGCCGGGCAATGTCCGTGAGTTGATGAATCAGATCAAGCGTATTGTTCTGATGTCTGAGACCGTGATGTTGGATGAAGAACATCTCGATTTACCTAAACGCAGTGACGGCAAACGCAGCTTGAAGAGCATTCGTGAACGCAGTGAACGCGATGCGCTTCTATTAGTGCTGGAGTCTCATTCTGGTCAGGTTTCAATGGCAGCGAAAGAGTTGGGTGTATCGCGTGCCACTATGTACCGATTACTTAACAAACATAACTTAATCAGTGATGCGACAGTGTAATTAGCTGTTTTGTTTACATAAAGCCACACTCTCAGCAGTGTGGTTTTTTTATTTTCATAGAGCATAAATCGTTGAAGCTTATATCACCTAGTGGAATATCTTATATTCCTGAGTTTGGTATGGTTATTTTTAGGTTAAAAAATTGTATTTTAATTTTATGCAACAAAGTGGTTGAAATATCATCGCCCATGCATAGAATTTAACCATGAGTACAAGCTCATACATCGAAACACTTTTCTATTTGGATTAATACATTGCTAGGAGGCGCACAATGAAAAATTTCAACGTCAATTCATTGATTACTGCGTCTTGCGATCAAGTATCGATCATGGCGGCTAAACAACATAAGCCCGCTTCATTTGATCGCCGATCTGCCCAAGTAATGTAATTAGTCCGTATCCATTTATTTTTAATTGGCTGCGGGAAAGCAGCGAATTAAAAATGTCCTCATTTTATCAGTCTATTCGTTGATCTTTTCCCAGCTGTCTATCATCCAACTGGAGAATTATCATGAGTCATTCTGTATATCTAAAACTTGCTACGCTACTAGTAAAAGCTGATTTACGTCGTGAAGAGCGTGAATGGAAACGTCGGGTTCGCCGCAGCGCGTTTCAGATTCCTTGGGAAAATACCCACCTGCTACGCGATATTGGTTTAGAGCAAGATGGTCGCCCTGTCGGTCAAACTGAGCCAGATAGCGTCAAAGCCGAACGTCGTATTCGTCATCTTCGTCGAGTACTCAGTGCGCGAATACCTACGTAATAAAAAGGGCCAGTTTGCTTCACTGGCCCGAACCTTATCAACCAGCTACTGATGCAGTAGCTGGTTTTTCACTAAGGACAAGGATTGGAATAAGTCGTGCCAATTGCCTGAAGTCCCTGAAGCAATTCTTCACTTAATACGACATCAAGACTGTCAATGTTCGATTTAAGCTGCTCTAGATTCGTTGCTCCTATGATGTTGGAGCCAACGAAAGGGCGCTGATTGACAAACGCCAATGCCATTTGTGCCGGATCAAGCCCGTGCTCTCGAGCTAAGTTGACGTAGGCTTCAGTCGCTTGAATGCCTTGCGGCGTAAAGTAACGGACAAAGCGTTCGAATAGGGAACAGCGAGCGCCTTCTGGTCGAGCATTATTAAGGTATTTACCACTCAGGCAACCAAATGCCAACGGTGAATAGGCAAGCAACTGAACACCTTCATAGTGACTGATTTCAGACAAACCGATTTCAAAGCTGCGATTGAGCAGGTTATACGGATTCTGAATTGAAACAATACGCGGCAGTTCATGTTTTTCTGCTAGGCGCAGTAGCGTCATTACACCCCAAGGTGTTTCGTTAGAGACACCGATGTAGCGTACTTTGCCCGCTTTTATCAGGTCTGCCAGACTTTCGAGGGTTTCAATCAGCGTGACTTCTTCATTTTCGTCAGGGTAGGGATAGTTGAGTTGACCAAAGCAATTGGTCCGGCGCTGTGGCCAATGTAGTTGGTAAAGGTCGACATAGTCGGTTTGCAGGCGCTGTAAACTATCGTCAATCGCCTGATGAACATTGCGTCTATCCAGGCTCATGTTATCGCGAATGTAAGGGACATTTCTTGGGCCGGCAATTTTAGTCGCCAGTACGACTTTTTCTCTCTTACCTGATTTTTTCAGCCAGTTACCGATGTATTGCTCGGTGGAGCCTTGGGTATCCGCTTTAGGGGGAACGGGGTACATTTCGGCGGTATCGATGAAGTTCACACCACGTTCGAGTGCATAATCCAGCTGACTGAAAGCGTCTTGTTCTGTGTTTTGTTCACCAAAGGTCATGGTGCCCAGACAGATTTTACTAATTTCAAGAGTGGAATGAGGTAACTTGTTGTATTGCATTGAACTTCCTTACTCAATTTCTCTTTGTTATCCCAATATAGGGCATCGTCACATTAGAAGAAACGGTAATCGATAACAATTTCGCAAAATTTGTATAGTTAACTAGAATTTAAAAGTGGAGGTGAGCTATGCAAAAAAGCCAATTAGATAAATGGATTCATGGACATCACAAAGACAGTTATCAGCCACCTAAGGTGTTTGTTATTGGTTGTTCGGATCTCTCACATTACCTTCTTGCAGTGGAATACAAGCATAAACTGGAACCGATTAAACAAGATGATGAGCCGATTCACTTTGAGTCTCTCGACTCTGTCAAAGAAGAGTTATTACGTTTGGGAGTTGAAAGGGCTTATCTAAGGTTACATAACGCTTATGATGAATGTGGTGCTGGAGATGGCCCGCTTTATCATGATGTCGAACTGTCATTGACCACGCATTAGATCAAACAAAGTTTTGTTCAAGGATCTGAGCTGTAAATTGAGTTCGAAGATAAAACCCTCGCGGCAAAGTCATTATAGGCTTGCCGCTCGATCCATACGCTTCGGTCAATACTCTGCTATTTGCGGCTTTTGGTCGCAGTTGCAGGACTTCACCATGTCGAGCGGTAATTTGTTCCACTTGTCCCAGCACGATCAGTTCCATTAATTCTTCCCAATCCGTTTTGAGTTGTAACTCCTCGGCTTCATTTGGCGACCATATTAATGGTGACCCCACGCGGCGTTCGGCAAGCGGGATCTCACGCTCTCCTTCGACAGGAACCCAAAGCACTCTTGATAGCTTGTTACGTACGTGGCTGGTTTCCCAAGTCAGTCCTTGTACTCCCATCAGTGGAGCGACACAGACAAAGGTGGTTTCCAAAGGTTTGCCCGTATAGCTAATCGGGATCGTTTTTAGTTCGATCCCGAGCTGCTCAAAATCTTGTTGTGGTTTGCTTCCCGCGAGTGCGCCCAGGTGCCATTCCAACAGCTGACCCACCCAGCCTTTATCTCTTCTTAGATCTGGCGGAACCGTTAGGTTCGCTTCATCTGCCAGTTCCTTAAAACATACACCAGCAATATCTCGTGCTCGATCGAGCAATTCGGTTTCCGATTTAGGTTCGGGCTTCATGTGGATCATCAGGGTGGTCAAACGTGGCCGTTATTGTAGCGGAAAATGATCCAAATGTGGCTGATTGAAAGTTGATCTTAGTGTCTAAAAGATCATCAGTTAAGGGGTTATCCACAGGTGTTGTCGATATAAGACAATTTTTTATCAGGAGTGTATGAATAAACAGTGTTTTAAGGTCAATAATTTGCTTGAGTTTTTGGTCATAAGTTGCCTTGCTGAGCCGGTGGTGTGGATAAAAGTGTCGCTGGTGGATCTTTGACCGATCTGAGTGAGTGCCGTTTTATCGATCGGTATCTTGGCGGTTACTTTGATTGTTTTTATTTATCTTTATGATTTTTATGTATTTTATTTCTGGTGTTTTAAAGCTTATATTAAACCTGATGTGGTTATGGATAAAGAATGATCACTTTCTCTAAGATTCTTCACATGGTTATACACAGAAAAGGTGAATAAATGTGGACTATGTCTCACCTTTATGTGAATAACCGCGTTTCGGGTTAAAAGTTATCCATAAAGACTAAGTTACGCCATATTTTACGTATCAGTCACACTAGTAAGTTTGCTACATCTGGGGATATGTGGAAAAATCACTGTAATTAAGAATTTATTAGAGGTTGGCCAGTGATAGATGGCGATGGTTACCGCTTAAATGTGGGAATTGTAATCTGTAACAACCATGGTCAGGTCTTCTGGGCTAAACGATACGGGCAACATTCTTGGCAATTTCCTCAAGGGGGAATTGATGACGGCGAAACACCTGAACAGGCAATGTTTCGCGAGCTATATGAAGAGGTTGGTCTTACTAAAAAAGACGTAAAAATTGTGGCGACTAGCCGCCATTGGTTAAGGTACAAACTACCAAAGCGATTAGTGCGCTGGGATTCAAAACCTGTCTGTATCGGACAAAAACAGAAATGGTTCCTTCTTCGTCTGGATTGTGATGAATCACGAATTAATATGCAGCGAGGAAATTCCCCTGAATTTGATGGTTGGCGTTGGGTTAGTTATTGGTATCCAGTCAGGCAAGTAGTGTCTTTTAAGCGCGATGTATACCGTCGAGCAATGAAAGAATTCGCCTCTGTAGCAATGCCGTTTAAAGAGCGCAGAGCTAAGGGTAAGCGTAAACACAGAAGAGGATAGGCATGCTTTCTCAACTAAGGGACATAGTTGAACAGGTATCTAAAATCGAAGATGTGCATCAGGCATTGAAGGTTTTAGTTAAGCAAACTTGCAGCGCGATGAATACAGAGTGTTGCACTGTCTATCTCGCTAACGAAGAGATGCAGCGCCTTGAGCTGATGGCGACTCAAGGCTTGCGTTTCAAAGGCAATAAAATCCACATCAACTTCAGCGAAGGTTTGGTCGGCTTGGTCAAACGCAGCGCTGAACCTCTCAATCTTGCTGAAGCTTCTCGGCATCCTAATTTCAAATACTTCTCTCAACTTGGCGAAGAGGTCTACCAAAGCTTTTTGGGCACCCCGATCATCTATCGCAAGCAGGTGCTCGGTGTACTGGTGGTCCAACAAAAGCAACCGCGCCAGTTTGATGAGATGGAAGAGTCTTTTCTGGTCACATTAGCGGCTCAGCTAGCGGTGATCATTGCTCATGCTCAAACTCAGGGGCATTGGCGTCTCGAGAAGAAACTTCATACCATCAAAGGTATTCCCGCATCCTCCGGTGTGGCTATCGGCGAGTTCTGGTGGGATGACACACAACCAGATTTAGCGGATGTGTACCCCGCTTCGACCTTGGACGTTGACCGTGAGCAAGAGTGGTTGCTGCTGGCGATTGAAGATGCGTTGAGTGATTTTCGCCGTATGCGTAAAAAGCTCGATAGCGAAATTAATAAAGATACATTGGCGATATTTGATCTGTTTACGCACTTGTTGAATGATCCAATGTTGCGAAATGACCTCAAAACGCAGATCCAAAAGGGAGATCGCGCTGATTGGGCGTTGAGGCAAGTGGTTGAGAGCTACTCTAACCGTTTTGCTCGCATGTCAGATGTTTATCTCAGAGAGCGTGCCCAGGACATAAAAGAGCTAGGTCAACGTTTACTTTTCTTCCTCCACAATACCGAGAAAGATCAGCCTTCTATTGAAAAGCCCGTTATATTGGTTGTACGCGAGTTAACAGCAACCTTGCTGGCTTCTATTCCTAAGGAAAAACTCCTTGCGGTGGTCTCCCTCGAAGGGGCGGCAAACTCTCACGCGGCAATTCTATCTCGTGCGCTGGGTATTCCAGCTGTGATGGGGGTGACACTTAATCCCAAGCCGATTAATGGCAAGCGTGGCATCGTCGATGGTTACAGCGGTAAGATTTTTGTCTCTCCGGGTAAGCAGCTACTCAAAGAGTATCGCGAGCTGGCTCATGAAGAGAGCGAGCTGGCGACTATGGTCAACCAGCGAATTCTTGAACCGGCATGCACCAGCGATGATGTGCGTATTGAAATCATGCTCAACGCTGGTTTGAGCGCGGATGCGAACATTGCCGTGAACCAAGGGGTTGATGGGGTTGGCCTATATCGAACCGAAATTTCTTTTTTGCTCCAACATCGTTTTCCTTCTGAAGACGAACAAACTCTTCAGTATCAGTCCGTCCTGAATACATACCCCGACAAGCGCGTTGTCATGCGTACGCTCGATGTTGGTGGAGATAAAGCGCTGCCTTACCTGCCAATTGAAGAAGATAACCCTTTCCTTGGTTGGCGTGGTATTCGTTTTACGCTTGATCATCCAGATATCTTCCTGATGCAAATTCGCGCCATGATGCGAGCCAGTGCGGAACACGATAATTTGAGTATCTTGTTGCCAATGGTATCAGGGGCTCAAGAATTGGATGATGCGATTGATTTGATAGAGCGTGCTCATCAAGAAGTCGCAGAATTGGATGAGCGAGTTAAAATGCCAGCCATCGGCGTGATGATCGAAGTACCATCGATGATTTATCTGTTGCCGCTGATTGCGGAAAAAGTGGATTTTGTCTCCATTGGTACGAACGATCTGACGCAATACTTACTTGCCGTGGATCGCAACAATGCGCGAGTATCGGATGTGTATGAGTCGATGCATCCTGCTGTGATCATGGCACTGAATCATATCCAACAGACTTGTCAGCAACTTCAACTGCCGGTGTGTATTTGTGGTGAACTAGCGGGTGATCCTATCGGCGCGCTTCTCATGGTGGGGCTGGGTTACCGTAGCTTGAGTATGAACACGTCGAATGTTGCTAAGGTGAAGTACTTACTGCGTCATATCGATAGTACGGAATTACGCGAACTTGCTGACAAAGCTCTGATGCAGCCTTATGGCAATGACATTTATACTATGATGCAAACTTTCTTTGAGGAGAAAGGCTTTGCAGGCTTTATCCGTGCTGGTAAACGATAAGGAAAAACGTGAATATTGAATTTTTAGTCTTGCTGCTCCTTCTTGGTGGTATTGTTGGAGTGATGGCAGGACTGCTTGGCATCGGTGGTGGTTTGATTGTGGTGCCAGCGTTGCTCTTCTTGCTTCCTATGGCTGGGATTGATCCCGCGATCAGTATGCAAATCGCTTTGGCGACCTCTCTGGCTTCCATTATTGTCACTTCAGGTTCTTCGGCATTTAATCACTTCAAACTCGGTAATGTGGATATGTATGTGGTGAAATGGCTGATGCCCGGCGTGGTCGTGGGCGGTTTTCTCGGCGCGAATGTTGCGGAGTGGATTCCTTCCCAGTACCTACCGAAAGTGTTTGGCGTGATAGTGCTGTGCTTAGCGGTGCAAATGCTGTTTTCGATAAAGCGCAAGAGTCAGAAAACCATGCCTGGCAACAGTGCCACTGTAGCGATTGGCACTGGGATAGGGATGGTGTCGAGCTTAGCAGGTATCGGGGGCGGGTCGTTGTCTGTGCCATTTCTTAATCGACACGGCATTGAAATGCGCAAAGCGGTCGGTTCTTCTTCTGTGTGCGGTTGCTTTATCGCCATCTCAGGTATGATTGGTTTCATCTTGCATGGTTATCAGGCACAATCATTACCAGCTTACAGTTTGGGATATGTTTATGTGCCAGCACTGATTGCCATAGCTTCGACATCCATGTTGACGACTCGCATCGGCGCTAAATTGGCGACATCCTTACCGACGGCAACGTTGAAAAAAATCTTTGCAATCTTTTTAGTCTTTGTTGCCGGAACTATGTTGCTGTAATGGACTCTCATCTAATTATCTGAATACCAAAAGAGTAATTATTCTATGTCTCAGGGATACCTTGAATTTCCTAATATCGATCCTGTCCTAGTTTCGATTGGTCCACTGTCAATTCGCTGGTATGGGCTGATGTACCTGGTTGGTTTTGCGTTTGCGTTGTGGCTAGCTAATCGACGAGCAGATAAGTCAGACAGTGGATGGACGCGAGAGCAAGTCTCCGATCTGCTCTTTGCTGGTTTCCTTGGGGTAGTGATTGGCGGGCGAGTCGGTTACGTTATTTTCTATAACTTTGATTTGTTCCTTCAAGACCCTCTGTACCTGTTCAAAGTGTGGACCGGAGGCATGTCATTCCACGGTGGACTGCTTGGGGTCATCACTGCAATGTTCTGGTATGCCAAGAAGAATGGTCGTACTTTCTTCGGTGTCGCTGACTTTATCGCGCCATTAGTACCGTTTGGCCTTGGAATGGGACGCTTAGGTAACTTCATGAACAGTGAATTATGGGGCCGAGTGGCGGACGTGCCATGGGCGATTGTCTTCCCTAATGGCGGCCCTTTACCTCGTCATCCATCTCAGTTGTATGAAATGCTTCTTGAAGGCGTTGTGCTGTTCTTTATTCTCAATTGGTTCATCAAAAAGCCACGTCCTCTCGGTGCGGTCTCAGGGCTATTTTTAGCAGGATATGGTACATTCCGTTTCCTTGTCGAATACGTTCGTGAGCCTGATGCCCATCTTGGTTTATTCGGTGGATTTATCTCTATGGGACAGATCCTATCTCTACCTATGGTTATCGTTGGTATCATGATGATGGTATGGGCTTACAAGCGTGGTCATTACAAAGATGAAATTCCACAACAAACGAAGTAAGGAACGGGTGTGAAACAGTATTTAGATCTCTGTCAGCGAATTGTTGAGCAAGGTGAGTGGATTGAAAACGAACGTACAGGCAAACGCTGCCTGACGGTCATCAATGCTGATCTGACTTACGATGTCGGCCACAACCAGTTCCCATTAGTGACAACGCGTAAAAGCTTTTGGAAAGCCGCGGTGGCTGAGTTGCTCGGTTATATTCGTGGTTACGACAGTGCGGAAGATTTTCGCAAGCTCGGTACCAAAACTTGGGACGCTAATGCAAACCTAAACCAAGCTTGGCTCAATAACCCTTATCGAAAAGGTGAGGATGACATGGGGCGCGTTTATGGTGTTCAGGGGCGTGCTTGGGCTAAGCCTGACGGTGGTCATATAGACCAACTTCGTAAGATTGTTGATGATTTAACGCGTGGGGTTGATGACCGCGGCGAAATCCTCAACTTCTACAACCCAGGTGAGTTCCATATGGGGTGTTTACGCCCTTGCATGTATAGCCATCACTTCTCGTTGTTAGGTGATACGCTTTACCTCAATAGTACTCAGCGCTCATGTGATGTGCCTCTTGGCCTGAATTTCAACATGGTTCAGGTGTACGTGTTCTTGGCTATTATGGCTCAGATTACAGGTAAAAAACCGGGGCTGGCTTACCACAAGATAGTGAATGCTCACATCTATGAAGATCAGCTTGAGTTGATGCGTGACGTTCAGTTGAAGCGAGAGCCTTTGGCATCACCTACGTTCCATATCAACCCGGATATCAAGTCTCTAGAAGATTTGGAAACTTGGGTCACGCTGGATGATTTCTGGGTTGAGGGCTACGAGTACCATGATCCGATCCAATACCCATTCTCAGTGTAATCAGCACGAGTTGTTAAAGAGCCGCCTATCGCAGGGCGGCTTTTTTATGCGAGAAAGAACGGGCGGCACCTTATGGAGCGTTTTGGTACTGGAAAGTGGGATCGAGCGTCGCCTCGTTGAAACTAGTATTGTTCACTTAACCACAACTTAGCTCTTTAGCTCATCCGCAGGATGAAACCCCGTTCCCTTCTTCATCAGCTAAGCGTAGACAAACAAAAAAGCCCGCAACCTAGGTTGCGGGCTTTGAATAAGCGATGGTGCTTCGAATTAAGCAGTCAGTGCTAGGATGCTACCTGGCAGTACAAGGAATACCGCAATAAGGTAACCAGCCACTACAGCCTTGTTCTTCACTGCCATATCAGAGATGATGTCAGCGGCTTTAACTGGTAGTTCGCGCAGGAACGGAATACCAAAGATAAAGACTGTGGCTAGGATGTTGAACGCTAGGTGTACCAAAGCAATTTGTAGAGCGAATACTGCGAACTCACCTGATGCTGCTGTTGCCGCCAATAGTGCGGTAATACATGTACCGATGTTGGCACCTAGAGTGAATGGGTATACGTCACGAACTTTCAATACACCTGAGCCAACAAGTGGAACCATTAGGCTGGTTGTTGTTGATGAAGACTGAACCAGTACAGTAACCACAGAGCCAGAGAAAATACCGTGAATCGGGCCACGACCAATAGCGCTCTTTAGAATTTCACGAGCACGGCCAACCATTAGGCTCTTCATCAGTTTACCCATCACAGTGATAGCAACGAAGATGGTTGCGATACCAATAACGATAAGTAGTACGCCACCGACAGTATCACCAAATGTAGCAAGAGGCTCTTTCACTGCGCTTACAACAGGCTTAGTGATTGGCTTGATGAAGTTCAGGCCTTTCATACTCATGTCGCCAGTCGCTAGGAATGGTGACACTAACCAGTGAGAAATTTTCTCCAGAATGCCAAACATCATTTCCAATGGTAGGAAAATAGCAACGGCCAGAAGGTTAAAGAAGTCGTGAATTGTTGCACTTGCAAAAGCACGTTTGAACTCTTCTTTATCACGAATGTGACCAAGGGAAACCAATGTGTTGGTTACTGTAGTACCAATGTTTGCACCCATAATCATTGGGATTGCAGTTTCTACTGGAAGGCCGCCAGCCACTAGACCAACGATAATCGATGTCACTGTGCTAGAAGATTGAATAAGAGCTGTTGCGACAAGACCGATCATCAGGCCTGCTACTGGGTGAGATGCGAATTCGAACAAGACTTTAGCTTGATCGCCTGTTGCCCATTTAAAGCCACTGCCTACCATAGATACTGCTAGAAGCAGTAGATATAACATGAATGCCAAGTTAGCCCAGCGTAACCAGCGAGTAGTGCTCGATATAGGCGCCGCTGTAGTAGTAGCTTGGTTCATAATTTTTCTCCGTGGACCGTATTAAGTTTGTATTGGTCGGTTGTTGAAACTGTGGGCGATACTAGATGGGAAATATTTCATTAATATTACAGTTGTGTGTAATAGAAAATTATTTATCTGGACACGGGTTTAGTGCATGTATTTTTAAATTTACATGTACTTTAAGACTTTGATAAATAATGAAATTTTTGTTTTCTAGCCCTAAACCACCTTCTTTAGAAGGTGGTGATCGTTCTGTTGGGCTTTGCCCGAAGAACGCTCATGTTCAAGATGTCCTCGTTTGCAACCAACAAATGAAGGAAATAACGAACATGAGCAGATATGAATCCGCTTCACACGTTTATCATCGGTGCCAATATCATATTGTTTGGACACCTAAATATCGACTAAAGATTCTGAAAGGAAATTTAGGCAAAGAGCT
>NZ_JPQB01000020.1:0-38654 GCF_000740665.1 Vibrio sp. B183
GCAGGTGGATTTTTACTGCCTCACAATAATCTTTCTAGGCACAAGCTCAACACCTGGTTGATAACGCTTAGCTGTTGCATTTAATGCCAGTGCAAGAGCGCTATCGGCTATTAGCTCAAATTGTTGAGGTAATGAGTTGATTTTGACTGGTAAGAAGTCCAGCAGGCGATTGTCACCAAAGGTGGATAACTTAACTTGATCCATTACTTCAGGCTTATCCAATAAAACGTCAAGTACACCTTCTAACAAGGTGTATGATGTCGTAATGATTGCTTGAGGAAGATTTCCTTCAGCGATCCAGCCTTCCAACACTTTGCGGCCATCTTCTCTATTGAAGTGTTCGCCATAACCCACTACCGTTTCTAAGTCACCTTTCTGTGCAACTGAACGAAAGCCAAGCTCACGCTCCCGGGAAATGTTTAGTTCAGGCAAAGCACCGATTAGACCTACTTTAGTTACGCTGTCACTAATGATTGATGACGTAAGTTCAAATGCCGCGCCAAAATCTTCACTGATGACACAAGAAAAGTGTTCATCATCCAAAGGACGGTCAATTGCGATAACGGGTGTGCCTTTCTCTTGTAAATCTCGATAAAAGTCACTGGCTTCAGGAATGGCACTCGCAACAAAAAGCGCATCAACTTTGCGGCTTACTAAAGCTTGAACGACGCTTTTTTCTGTTGAGGGCTCATCATCCGAGCATGCAATCAATATTTGGTATCCGGCTGCGCGGGAGTTCTGTTCTAGCAGTTTGGCTAACCTAGCATAACTGGTGTTTTCTAAGTCAGGAATAATTAATCCAAACGAACGACTCTGCCCTGCTCTCAAGGTACTTGCAGCAAGGTCAGGACGGTAATTGTGTTCATCCACAACTGCCATTACCTTCTTCTGTGTTTTCTCACTGATTCTGTACTTTTGAGCCTTGCCGTTGATGACATAACTGGCGGTCGTTTTGGATACTCCAGCCAGTTTGGCTATTTCATCTAGTGTCATATGAACCTACATATTCTGTGCATTGGATCAAAAATCCTTAATGATGATCCTGACAATATTTGCATTATAAACTGAAACGATTCAGCATTAAAGCTGAAAGGATTCAGCAAAATTGAAAATTTGATAACGATTCGAATTTTGAATAACACAGCAAATGAAAATCTATTGTTTTTGGTTTGCTGAATTTTTTTAATAATTTGCTGAAACGATTCAGCTGCGCATTAACTGCTACTGAATTGGATAAGTAAACGAATTGAGGCGCTTATGCTCAAGCTAACAACAAAAGATATTTCGCTGCAGCAATCTTTCTCTGATAAGACAAGTGCAATTACATTTCTCGCTGAAGCTCTGACGAGTAAGGGCTTGGTGGAGAATGGCTACGTAGAGGGTATGCTGAACCGAGAAAACCAAAACTCTACTTTCCTAGGCAACGGTATTGCGATTCCTCACGGCACTACCGATACCCGTGAATTGGTTAAAACAACGGGTGTATCTATCGCCCACTTTCCTGAAGGTGTTGAGTGGGGTGACGGCAATACTGCTTATGTGGCTATAGGTATCGCCGCCAAGTCTGATGAGCACTTGGGGATATTGAAGCAACTCACAAAAGTGCTATCTGCAGATGGCATTGAAGCCAAGCTTAAACACGCAAAAACTGAAGATGAAATTATTGCGCTTCTGAATGGAGAAACGCAATTGGAGATCGATTTTGATCCGTCTCTCATTCAACTCAACTTCCCTGCCAGCGATATGGTTCAGATGTCAGCAGTTGCGGGTGGATTGCTCAAAAATACTGGTTGTGCTGATAGCGAGTTTGTTGCCAGCCTAGTCACTACTGCCCCAACCCATCTTGGCCGTGGAGTTTGGCTCGCAAGTTCAGATAAAGCCGTTATGCGCACTGGAATGGCTTTTGTTTCAACAGCCAACCATTGTGAGTATGAAGGCAAAGAAGTCAAAGCACTTATCGCGTTTGCTGCGTGTAACGATAGTCATAAATCCCAGTTGGATACTCTTAGCCAAATTGTTTTCGAAGGTAAGCAAAACGTACTCACCGACGCGACGACAGATCAATTGCTCAACTTATTTAAGTCAAATGAAACCGAGCTCCCTTCCAGTGAAGGGAGCGATAACAGCGCTGTCTTTGTTATTCGAAATGCCCATGGCTTGCATGCAAGACCTGGCGCAATGCTTGTCGCTGAAGCCAAAAAATTCGAATCGACCATCAAAGTTGCCAACCTTGATGGTGATGGTTCTACGGTTAACGCTAAAAGCTTGATGAAGGTGATCGCTTTAGGTGTCAAAAAGGGTCATCAACTTCAGTTTACTGCGGATGGTGCAGATGCACAGCAAGCTCTTGCGTCTATTGGTGCAGCCATCGACGCTGGCCTGGGCGAGAGCTAAGGAATCATTATGACGAACAAAGTCGTTACCATCACGTTGAATCCGGCACTTGACCTTACAGGCAGTTTATCAACTCTTAAACAGGGTTCCGTTAGCTTAGTTAATCAGAGTTCACTCCACGCCGCAGGTAAAGGTGTAAACGTTGCTAGAGTGCTATCCGATTTAGGTGCAGAAGTTACAGTCACTGGCTTTCTTGGCAAAGACAATCAGGAAATGTTCTCTCAGCTGTTTGAAGAGATGGGCGCTGATGACCAGTTCATTCGGGTCAGTGGTGCTACACGTATCAACGTCAAACTTGTCGAAGAGAATGGCAGCGTAAGTGACATCAATTTTCCAGGTATCAGCATCGACGAAGCGGCACTGAGTCAATTTGAAGACAAACTAGAAGAACTTGCTGAGAACCACAACTACTTTGTGCTGGCTGGGAGTTTGCCAAAAGGTGTTACTCCACAGCGTTGCGCTTCATGGGTTTCCTTCCTTGAGCAAAAAGGCAAAAAAGTCTTGTTTGATTCAAGCCGAGAGGCGCTAAAAGCCGGTATTGAATCTGCCCCTTGGTTGATTAAGCCTAATGATGAAGAGCTGTCTGACTATGCTGGAAAAACATTAATTTCTGCCCGTGAATGCCAGCAAGTAGCCGAAGATTTGAGTCAGCGTGGAATAGAAAACGTGGTCGTTTCCATGGGGGCTGAAGGCGTAATGTGGTTAAACCAGAATCAATGGATTCAAGCTCAGCCGCCGAGAATGGACGTCGTCAGCACCGTGGGTGCAGGCGATACGCTGGTCGCCGGTTTATGCTGGGGCCACATGAAATCTATGACGAAAACTGAACTCTTGTCTTTCGCTACCGCACTATCAGCCTTGGCTGTCAGCCAAGTCGGCGTTGGCGTCCCAGATATTAAACAAGTACATACCCTACAAGAACAAATCAAAATCAACCTGCTCTCTGATCAGAAAGCTTAAGGACAAAGGTCGAGATTATGAATATTGCGATTATTACAGCTTGCCCTAGCGGGGTTGCAAACAGCATCATCGCTGCCGGGCTTTTAGAAAAAGCCGCTAATCAACTCAAGTTCAGCGCCAAAATAGAATGCCAGTCCAGCGTATTGGCTGGTTACACACTATCAGCGGAAGATATTGCTAAAGCAGATGTAGTGGTCATTGCAACCAATACTCCTGTCGACACGTCGCGTTTTGTTGGTAAAAAGGTGTATCAAGCCTCTATCAATGAAGTCACCGAAAACCCGGCGGATTTTCTTCAACACGCGGTTAGCAATGCAACCGAGTTAAATGTTGAGAGTGTTCAGTCTGTAGCATTGTCTACAAACATTTCCGCTAAGAAGATTGTCGCTATTACTGCCTGCCCTACAGGCGTGGCTCACACCTTCATGGCTGCCGAAGCACTAGAAGATGAAGCTAAACGTCAGGGCCACCAAATCAAAGTCGAAACTCGCGGCTCAGTAGGTGCGAAAAACCAACTGACTGAGGCTGACATTTCTGACGCTGATCTGGTTATCATCGCTGCGGATATTGAAGTGCCACTCGATCGCTTCAATGGCAAACCTATGTACCGTACTAAAACGGGGCCAGCACTTAAAAAGACTGAGCAAGAGCTAAATAAAGCCTTCTCTGAAGCCACTATTTACCAGCATACAGGTTCTGGCGAGTCTGCGACTGTTGAAGATAAAAAAAGTGTATATAAGCATCTGATGACAGGTGTTTCGCATATGTTGCCTGTCGTTGTTGCTGGCGGTTTGATCATCGCGCTTTCATTCGTATTTGGTATTGAAGCATTTAAAGAAGAAGGTACGCTTGCCGCGGCGCTCATGACCATTGGTGGAGGTTCTGCCTTTGCTCTGATGATTCCAGTGCTTGCTGGTTTTATTGCATTCTCAATTGCCGATCGCCCAGGTCTTGCACCAGGCTTAATTGGTGGCATGCTTGCCAGTTCAACGGGTGCCGGCTTCCTTGGCGGGATCGCAGCTGGTTTTATTGCTGGTTACTCAGCGAAGCTCATCGCCGACAAAGTCCAACTTCCTCAATCGATGGAAGCACTGAAGCCGATTCTGATCATTCCTTTTGTTGCAAGTTTGTTCACTGGCCTAGTAATGATCTACATCGTTGGTGGTCCGGTTTCTGGCATCATGGCTGCGATGACAGAGTTCTTGAATAACATGGGCTCTGCTAACGCGGTATTACTTGGTGTTATCTTAGGTGCAATGATGTGTTTTGACCTTGGCGGTCCGATAAACAAAGCCGCGTACACGTTTGGTGTTGGCTTGCTGGCATCTCAAACTTACGCTCCTATGGCAGCGATCATGGCGGCTGGTATGGTACCTGCATTGGGTATGGGGCTGGCCACATTCTTAGCGCGCGATAAGTTTGAGCCGAGTGAACGTGAAGCAGGTAAAGCCTCCTTCGTATTAGGGCTTTGCTTTATCTCTGAAGGCGCTATTCCTTTTGCAGCGAAAGATCCGATGCGTGTTATCCCAGCCTGTATGGCAGGTGGCGCATTAACAGGTGCCCTTTCAATGTTGTTTGGCGCAAAACTGATGGCTCCTCATGGTGGTTTGTTTGTATTGCTTATTCCTAACGCTATAACTCCTGTTCTGATGTATCTAGTTGCTATAGCGGCAGGTACTGCACTCACTGGCTTTGGTTATGCATTTTTGAAGAATCGTTCAAATCAAGGTAAAGCAGAAACCGCTGCCGCTTAAACTTGTAAGCCAGTCTCCCCCAATCGACTTGGCTCAAGCCCTACTCATTGAGTAGGGCTTTTTTATTCCCGAATTTTTAAACACTTACCATTAATCAATGCATCATATTGCCCAGCATCTGAATCAATATCGTGGGATATTCCACACTGCTCACAGTAAAATCAATAAAATCTCATATAATTATTCACAGTATTATTAAGTAAATTTTTGGCGTCATTGGGGCGAAATGTTCAAGATAAATTCCCGCATTCTCCTGCAGTTCATGCTTGTATTCATCACCCTAGCCTTCGTGCCAACACTTTATTTTGCGAACGAGCTTTCTAAGGTCGAAGAAGATGCTCGTCAACAAGTTGATCGCCTGACACAAACAAAACTAGAATATGCGCGCTCTGAATTAAAATCGCACTCTTCTAAAATTCTTAAATCCGTAAAATTCCTTTCGAATAATGGCATCTTCCATCGCGCAGTATTGGAACCAAACGATATGAATCGCGGGGCATTACAGGACTTTTGGCTGCTAGTAGCCCGTACTCAAGGCTACTTTTCGCAACTTCGCTATTTGGACAACCATGGCCAAGAGTTGGTGCGAATTAATCATGGTCAACGAGCGAGTGTGGTTGTTCCTGAAGAGTTCCTACAAAACAAATTCCATCGGGATTATTTCAAGTTCGCTCAAAACCTGCCTGCAAATACGGTCGGAACTTTTGGTATTGATTTAGAGCGAGAAAATAATCAAATTGCCCAGCCGCTTACACCCAGTTTAAGGGTAATCGTCCCCATCGACATTCATTCAGAGCGTCGTGGCTACTTTATTGCAAATCTTGACTTTGACTATTTGTATCAACGCTTAGCGTATAACAAAGTGAATGACGATTTACCGGATGTCTTCAATTCTGATGGCTATTACGTCATGGCTAAAAACATGACAAACATAATGGGCCACATTGCGAAAGAAAACTCAGAGTTTAAATTAAGTAAGCTCTACCCTAAATTGTGGCGCCAACTTCAATTCAATGAGCATGGGACCCTATTTGAACAAGGCAAATGGTTATCTTACGTTAAAGCAGAACTTAATACCCTTGATAGACCACTGCACTTTATCCTCGTCGCTGAAGTCTCTCAGTACGACGCTGCTCAGCTTTACCTTGAGCGTAAGACTGAACTCTCAATTCAAGCCGCTTCTGTGTACATGATCATTTTGCTCATCGCGTTCAGTTTTGTTACGTGGAATTACAATCACACCAAAAATAGTATGGAAAGCCAAATTGCCCGTGCTGCAATGAATGGTATGTCAGCTATGCTGATCACCGATCGTCAGAACCGAATTATTAAGACGAATGAAGAGTTTACTCGAGTCAGTGGTTATACCTTTAAAGAGGTCAAAGGAAAGCAGCCTTCTTTCTTTGCTGCTAATAAACATGAACAAGAGTTCTACATTAATATGTGGAAGATTTTAGAAAAAGAAGGCTTGTGGGAAGGCGAAGTCGTTAACAAGCGTCGCGATGGTTCTCATATTACCGAGATACTGCGTATTCAGACAGTGACCGACAACAATGGGGTAATTCAGTTTTATGTTGCCTCTTTTGTCGACATCTCTCACCGTAAAGAACTCGAAAATCGCCTGAGAGAGATGAGTGAGAAAGACTCTATGACTGGTTTATGGAATAGACGTAAGTTTGATCAAGAAATGGCGGCGCAATGTGCAAAAAGTAAGCGCTATAGCCATGCTGAACCTACTTGTTTTGCTATTGTCGACATCGACCACTTCAAGCGTGTAAATGATAGATTGGGTCACGATGAAGGCGATAAAATTATTAAATCTGTCGGAACAGTCTTAAGTGATCATCTTCGAGAAACAGACTTCATTGCACGAATCGGTGGCGAAGAGTTTGCGATCATTATGCCCCACACTCGCATTCAAGAAGCGGAAATCGTCACAAACCGCCTGCGCACATCGGTATCGCTTCAACACGACGAGCAAATTACGGTCAGTGTTGGGGTAACTGATATGGATGGATCTGTCGAAAATACCTACAAGCGTGCTGACGTGGCATTGTATGAATCTAAGTCATTAGGTCGAAATTGTGTATCGATTCTTGACTCTGAAGAGATGGGTACTGTTGCCTAACTTTGGTGCAATGCATTTTGTTGGTGCAATGGGTGGTGCATTTTTTTAATACGAATCGTTGGCAGAGCGCGAAAACTCAACAAGTTGAATATTGGCTTGAAACTTGAAGTAGTCTTTCTGAAAGCACATAAACGCACTATTTCAGGGAGAAAGGCATGCAAGATACACTAGCGGTAGTCCTAGCAGGTGGGATGGGTTCGAGATTGAGCCCTTTGACTGACGATAGAGCAAAGCCAGCCGTTCCATTTGGAGGCAAGTATCGAATCATAGATTTTACACTCACCAATTGCCTACACTCCGGCCTTAGGAAAATTCTCGTTCTTACCCAATACAAATCCCACTCACTTCAAAAGCATTTACGTGATGGTTGGTCGATATTCAATCCGGAGCTTGGCGAGTTCATTTCTGTAGTTCCGCCGCAAATGAGAGGGGGCGGCAAATGGTATGAAGGTACCGCTGATGCCATCTACCACAATTTATGGCTACTTTCCCGCAGTGATGCAAAGTATGTTGTTGTTTTGTCTGGCGATCACATCTATCGAATGGATTACGCTGCAATGCTCGAAGAACATAAGCAAAATAATGCCAAGCTTACCATCGCTTGCATGGACGTAAGCCGTGATGAGGCCACTCAATTTGGTGTCATGGATACTGATGACAACGGCCTAATTACTTCATTTGTTGAAAAGCCTCTCGACCCACCATCGATTCCTGGCAAACCTGATCGCAGCTTGGCATCCATGGGAATCTACATCTTTGATATGGATGTATTAAGAGCCGCACTCGATGACGATGCTGAATGTCCTGACTCAAGTCATGACTTTGGTAAAGACATTATTCCTAAACTTATCAAGACAGAGTCGGTTTACGCTTACGATTTTTGTAATGATAAAGGTCGAGTAGCGAAAGATTGCTACTGGCGAGACGTTGGAACACTAGATTCGTTTTATGAAGCCAATATGGATTTGCTTGAGCCGGTTCCGCCCATGAACCTTTATCAGCCTGATTGGGCAGTAAGAACTTATGAAGCGCAATGCCCTCCTGCCCGCACTGTTTCTTCTGCAACTGGAAATGAAGGGATTTTTATTAATTCAATCATTGCGAATGGCGTAATTAATTCGGGTGGGTCTGTTCAGCACTCCGTGGTATCCCCCAATGTTCGAATTAACGACAGCGCTACTGTGGTCGACAGTATTCTTTTTGATGATGTTGAAGTTGGAGAAGGAAGCCAGTTAGTCAACTGTATTATTGATAAACACGTTAAGGTTCCACCATACACTCAAATTGGAATTAACAAAATTGAAGACGCCAAACGGTTCCATGTTTCGGAAAAAGGTGTTGTCGTTGTTCCTGAGAACTATCAATTTTCTTAAGTTAAAAAATAGCCCTCTTAATCTCATCGAGTTTAAGAGGGCTAATGTAAGAGACTGACTAGATCTCCTATAGGGGTATGTAAATCAAAAACTTGTATCTTGTTTTGTTTACACGAGGAATTATGCTGTTACTGGTTTGATAAAAAAACAGTAATTATTTAACTGTCCCTTTCCTCTTTTGTGTTTTCAACTCACCAGCTTTAATCCTGTCGGTGTTTCATTAAAGTGTCTTTTGTACTCACGCGAGAATTGAGAAACACTGTTATAACCAACTAGTCTTGCTGCATCATTCACTTTCTTACCTTCTAGCTGGATGAGTTCTTTCGCTTTGTTTAAACGCACCTTTTTAATGTACTGAATAGGTGATTCAAGTGTGATCTGACGAAAAGCGCTGTGGAAGGCAGACATACTCATGTTGGCCTCTTCAGCAAGGTGTTGTACAGAGAGGGTTTCGCTATAGCTTCTATGGACTTTATCCAAAGCTTTGGCGACGCGAGCATATTGACCTTCATGGTGGGCTAAATCAAACAACACATGCCCTTCACTACTAGTCAAGGCACGATAGGCCAACTCTTCTTTAAGAGATTCACCTAACAGTGATAGCTCAACTGGATTACACAACGCGCGTACGATTCGTTTGCAGGTATCCAGCATAGAATCTTCCATACTGACAGAACGCAAACCACAGGTGTAATGTGGTTGTTCTTTGTGAGGAGCGTATCCAAGTGATTCAAGCTTATTAACGTGACGATGTAACATCTGAGGGTCAATATCGACAGTTAACCCAAGAAGTGGCTCGCCATTTGTTGGGAACGCCTCACACTCTAAAGGCATAGGCACACCAACGACTAAGTAGTCATTTGGCCCATACTTTACCGGCTCACTGCCAATATGAATAATCTTGTTTCCTTGCCCCAACACAATCACACCAGACTGATAAATAAAAGGCTGGCGAGTGTTTCCAGTGCTACTGCGATAAAACCAAACTCCGTCAAGACCGGTCTTTCTTACTCCTTCGAGGTCATTCAGATTATGGGTATCAACATACTGCTGCATTAATTGGGCGAGTGTCATATCACCTCCTGTCAATTTTCAATAAGAATATACAAAAAGTAGAAATAGGCAACATAAACAGAGGATTCGATATTTTTAAAACGCCTTTTCAGTACTATTATGCATTCAAACAATGAAGTGTTTCCAAGCTCGGGACACAAAATCAGTCTGCCCTATCAGGCGTCAACTGAAGCAAGAGGAATGACAATGCAATTTACTTACGCTAACCCTACCCAGATTCTGTTTGGTCAAGGTCAAATCAGTGCCATTCAATCATCGATTCAACCGCAAGATAAAGTTCTCGTCATTTATGGCGGAGGTTCTATTAAACGTAACGGCGTTTATGATCAGGTTTCTGAGGCACTGAACGGTCATCAATGGGTTGAGTTTTCAGGCGTTGAACCAAACCCAACAAAAGAAACACTTGATAAAGCGGTCGCGATTGTTAAAGAGCAAGGCATTAACTTCATCCTTGCTGTTGGTGGCGGTTCTGTTATTGATGGCTCTAAATACGTTGCGGCGGCTGCCAAGTATGATGGTGACGGCTGGGATATCCTAACGGGCAAGCATCAAGTTTCTGAAGCAACACCACTTGGCGCAGTATTAACACTTCCAGCAACTGGCTCTGAATCCAATATGGGTGCTGTGATTACAAAAGCTGAAACGCAGGATAAGCTCGCGTTCCTTAGCCCATTTGTACAGCCAAAATTTGCGGTTATGGACCCGGATGTGATGAAGACTCTGCCTGAAAAGCAACTAATCAACGGTATTGTTGATGCTTGGGTACACGTATGTGAGCAATACCTGACTACAAAACATGGCGCAATGGTTCAAGATGGCTATGCAGAGACTCTACTTCGCACTCTTAAGAAGCTCGGCGAAGACTTTGACAATCGTGACGATGACGCATGGCGTGCAAATCTCATGTGGTCAGCAAACCAGGCTCTGAATGGTCTCATCGGCAGCGGGGTACCGCAAGACTGGGCGACTCACATGATCGGCCACGAGCTGACAGCACTTTGGGGTGTTGACCACGCTCGCTCTCTGGCCATCGTACAGCCTTCTCTTCTTCGCAACCAATTAGTTCACAAACGTGCCAAACTGGAACAAATGGGCGTGAATGTATTTGGTCTAGAACTGGGTAATGACCTAGCTGAGCGTACCATTGATGCAATAGAAAGTTTCTATCAGACAATGACAGTCTCAACACAGTTAACTGAGCATGGCAGTGATAAACAAAGCGCGATCGACTCGGTAGTGAGTCAGTTAGAACTTCATGGCATGAAAGCATTAGGTGAAAATCAAGCAATCACTCTAAAGGAAAGCCGCGAAATATTGACTCAGGCTATTGCTTAGTTAACACCCTGTTAGTACGCTAAAAAGCAGCAATATTGCTGCTTTTTTTATATGGGTGAAAAGAGAAATGTGGCTGCTGATCCTAACACTGTGTGCTGTACATGTCTGGAGTATTGAGCGTGGCCCTCGGTGGCTGTTTTATGCCACCAAAACTTTACCAATTTTACTCATGGCTGTTGTGTTAATCTCACTGTATGAGGTGGTTGGTCAATACGCTTTATGGATGGCAGTAGGATTACTTGTTTCTGTTGTTGGCGACCTGCTACTCATGCACCCGAAAGATAGATTTGTCCAAGGGTTAACGGTTTTCCTACTGGTACATTTTATCTACTCTTTCGCTTTTTATACTCAACTCGATGGATTGATAAATTGGTGGCTACCACTACTACTTTTATCGGTTGGTATTATTGTTTTCTTACTACTGCTCCCCACTCTCGGAAATATGAAGCTTCCTGTAGCCTTCTATTCATTAGGTATTCTCGGAATGGCTTGGGCTGCGATTGAGTATTGGCGAGTGGATCATGCACAGTCAGCGGCGTTTGCTGTCATGGGCGCGTTGATTTTTATAACCTCAGACATTGTGTTAGCCGTAGACCGATTCCGATCTAGTTCAGCTTTCTCGCGTCATGTGATTATGATTACCTACTACACCGCACAATTGTTGCTGACATTATCTGTGGTTGCCTACAGAGCTTAAGAATTATAAGTGGAAACGATAAATCAAATCATCATAGAGTTTGCCACCAATTCGATACGCGTTTTCTTCCCTTTCTACTAACTCAAATCCTGCCTTTTCGAGCACTTTGCACGAAGCTACGTTACCATCAGTCACGATAGCGTTAATGTTCTTTACCGCAGGTAGAGAGCTCTTTACGTGAGCGATTAATGCCAGTAAGGACTCTGTCCCTATACCTTTTCCATGAAACTCTGGAAGCAGTAAATAGCCTATTTCGACAGAATCATCAGATTCATCTTCAATGCACAAACCTGTTACGCCTATGGGCTGATTGTTTTGGCTATCTCTAATGACAAGGCATAGCCAATGTCCGCTGCCCCACTCCCACACAGGTAATCTCGATTCAAATCGTTGGCGAATATCTTCAAGTTCAGGTTGGTCAAACGCGTAACGAATCACTTCTTCTTCTTGGTGTAAGCGTAAGAAAAGTGGCCAATCTGTTTCCGTAATCTGACGCATCGAAAGTCGAGGAGATGCAATTTCTATCATAGTTCTACCTAGTCAACCAATTGATTCAACGCTTGTTTTGAGCTTTCTATCAGCGATAAAAGCTTATCTTTATCCGCCAAATAATCACTAACTGGCTGCTGAGATTTCTCTATACCCAAACAAGCGTCAAACAATGCTAGCAGACCCAAGCTTCCTGCTGAACCTTTCAACTTGTGTGCGAGTTGTTTTATTTGATTCGGGTCATCTTGCTCAGCGGCTGTTTGCATAAGATTCAATGTTTCGTCAGCACTCTTATCAAACAGGGTGATGATTTCTTTCATTTTTTCGTTCCCAAGAATGAGAGAATCTTTACTGACAACGCTTATATCGATGATGCGTGAGGTCACGGGCTGGTAACTTTGCGCAAGATCCGATTGCTCAAGTAACAGCGAGTGACCTTGCAGACTGGAGTTAATCATATGACAAAGTGCATCTTTATCTAAAGGTTTAGGCAGGTAGCCATCGAACCCTGCAGCAAGGTAGCTTTGCACTTCTTCATCGTAAACGTGAGCTGAAATTGCAACCATTGGAGTGACATTGTCACTTTTAATTCGTTTCAATTTGTCTAACAGCTCTACGCCATTGCAGTCAGGGAGGTTGATATCAAGCAAAGCGATATCAAAATCATGCTGAGAATAAATCTCCTCAGCGGAATAGCCATCATTCGCCGTCGTTACTTCGTGACCTAGACTTTCTAAAAAGCCTTCCGCTACTAGGCAATTAACTGGGTTATCTTCCACCAGCAGTACTTTCGCTTTTAGCGTTGAACCAACATTAAGATCTTTAGATTGAACCTTGCTGCCTTGGGACAAAGGAACACTAAAACTGAATCGACTCCCCTGTCCTACTTCAGATTCGAGCTGTAGGGATCCTCCCATGGCTTCGACAATACGTTTGCTAATAGCGAGACCAAGGCCCGTACCACCTTTGCTATTCATACCACCAGAAGCCTGAGTAAACGCATCGAACAAAGTCTCTTGCTCTTCCTGACTGATACCTATGCCAGTATCAGAAACTTCGAACAACACCTGACCGTCTTGGTCAGGATCATAGGTTACGTAAATATCAACGTGGCCTTGCTCTGTAAATTTAACAGCATTGCCGACTAGATTAGTTAACACTTGGCTAATACGAGTTACGTCACCATATAAAAACTGACTGACATCGCTTTCTATCAAGGTACTGATTTCGATGTCTTTTTCTTTAGCTCTGCCATCAAGCAACTGCTGAACGTCTTCCACCATGTCAAAAAGGTTGAAGTCCACTGGCCGTATTTCTAGGTGGCCCGCTTCAATCTTCGAATAATCAAGGACGTCATTCAGGATCGCAAGTAATGTGGTACCGCTACGATTGATCACATCCACAAAATGGCCTTGTTTCGAGTTCAACCCAGTTTCTTTAAGCAATCTAGCTGTACCAAGCACCCCGTTCATTGGTGTGCGGATTTCATGACTCATCGTAGCTAAGAACGCCGTTTTTGCTCGGCTCGCTTGCTCCGCTTGTCGGCGCGCTTTAGCATGGTTGAGTACTTCGTGATTTAGGCGTTTGTTAGTATCTTGCAATTGGTGAGTGCGCTCGGTGACAAGCTCTTCAAGGTGTTCTTTATGTTCTTGTAACTCTCGCTTCGCTTTTGCTTCACTTTCTGCGACTACTTTCAATGATTGAGCCGTATTTCTCGCTGTGATGATAGCTTGACCCATATGCGCTAGCTCATCATTGCCTTTCACAGTGATATCGACTTTCAGCTGCCCTTGTGCGATAGACGACAATGCGGACGAGTATTCTGCTAAGCGTTTGAGTACCGATACATAAACCACTTTCCAAACGATCAAAATGACGATCAGCATACCTAAAACCGTAATGATCGTCAGGCTGAGTTGAGCATAATTTAATGTCGTTTTGAGCTTGTCCACTGCTCGTGTCGTAGCCTGGTTTGAATCATCCACTAATTTGTTTACTGTCGTATTCAGCGCTGAAAATTGTATCAGCGTGTCCTGCATTAGCTGTTGTGATGAGCGTTCGTTTTGGTAGCGTTGATGCAAAACGTCAAAGACGACCTCGCCTTTTTCCAATTGCGTTAATAGTTCAGCCATTTGTATCGAACGTGTTGGATCTTCTACCGCTCGCACTCGGCGTTTCATGATCTCAAGGTTACTGACGAACTCTACTCTAACCGTATGGATACGATCGATATCCGAAATTGTGCGCGCTTCTTCAATGTGGTTAAGCATTTTAAATGCAAGTAAGTGTAATTCGTGCAGCCTTTCTGCTAGATCTAAATCCACTTCAACGAGCGTGTCTAAAGCTTGGTATGCTTGGGACGTTTGCGCATTTTCTATCAAATCGTAAATATGGGTGACATTCGCAATGGCAATAGTACTGGTATTGGAAACCTGCGTACGCGTCAACTCTTCTAGTTCAGATGCTTGCTCACGGAGTTCCACTGTCCGCGTGCTTAATTCTTTTTCAAGAACCAGTTTCTTCTCTACAACGATACCCAGCTCGACCAAAGTATCGATTACGGTTTGAACGTCAGCTTCCAGTGTGCTTAATAGTTTGGAATCAAAAGAATCTGAACCGAGCTGTTTGATATGTTGAAGTAAACTTTCCAGCTGAGAAAACAACTCTTTACCCGCCTTTTGGCGCTGAAGTTCGGATTTAGAATTTGAGAGGGTTTGCACAGAAGCTATGATTCGTGAACTCAGTTCAGACACTTGTCTAGCTTCAATCATTGAAGGGATTGCGGAATTCACAACATTCCTTTCGGTCTTGGCGACCGAGGAGAAGCCGAACACACCAATCAACGCGGATATGAGTACTAGCAGCGCCATTGCGAGAAAAGCAAACAGCAACTTCCGACCAATACTGGCTTTAGCAAGTAACATTAAGTAAATACACTTCTTTGCATTGTGGGAATACGCTATATTTTGCAGTGTTTATGTAACGAATACCAACGATATACATCATGCTTCCAGCTTTCTCCCTAAAACGACTGTTTATAATGTCTCTTGCGGTGTGCTCCTTCATACCGACTTCTTTGTCTGCCGCTGAAGCACCTCTAAGACTGTGCGCGCTTTACCCCCACCTTAAAGACTCTTATTGGCTTTCTGTTAACTATGGCATGGTAGACGAGGCTAAGAAGCTTGGGGTTGATTTAAAAGTGTTTGAAGCCGGCGGATACCCAAATCAGACTAAACAAAAAGAACAACTTCAGAACTGCCAGCGATGGAAAGCGGACGCCATTATCTTGGGCACAGTCGCCCCTGATCTATACATGAACAATTTGCGCCAATTCGCAGTTGATATTCCTGTTTTTGCGAGTGTTAATGAACTGATTTTGGGTAGCCATTCAAGAGAACAGCTCAAAGGCGAAGTTGGCGTCGATTGGTATTGGATGGGTTATTACACGGGGCAGTATTTGAAGGATAAACACCCCCGAGGTTCTGGGACTAAAAATATTGTTTTACTCCCTGGTCCGGATTCTAGCGGTGGAACTAAGCCTGTTATCCGTGGCTTTCTCAGTGCTATTGAAGACAGTGATATTCAGATTGTTGAAACCTACTGGGCAGATAATGACAAAGAGCTTCAGCGAAACCTTGTTCAGCAATCAATCGAGCGCGAAGACCTAGATTATATAGTTGGCAGTGCTGTAGCGATTGAAGCGGCGATCAGCGAATTAAGGACAGCAGGAAAAACAGATCGGATAGGACTAATTTCAACTTACCTCAGTCACGGCGTTTACCGCGGCCTGCTGAGAAATCGCGTAGAATTTGCGCCTACTGACAAAATGGTTAAACAAGGTCGATTATCTGTAAAACAAGCGGTAAGCTATCTGAAAGGTCAACCTTACGAGAAAAGTGAAGCTCCGATCATTGAGGCACTGACACCTGAAAACTTAAAACCTCAGGTGATATCGGATTCTTTGTCTCCATCAGAGTATCGACCAACATTTTACGTAAATAATTAGAAATATTAGGGAACAATCTAGAATGCAGAAAACAACTCGCACTATGCCTGCACACAAACATGTTGCTCTTGTTGCGCATGACAACTGTAAACCAGAGCTACTTCGCTGGGTTACTGAGCACAAAGAGAAGCTTCAGCGCCACTTTCTGTACGCTACCGGCACAACAGGCTCCATGCTGAGTAAAGAAACAGGCCTAGCGATAAAAAGCATGATTTCTGGACCGATGGGCGGTGACCAACAACTTGGCGCTCTGATTTCGGAAGGAAAAATCGATATGCTTATCTTCTTCTGGGATCCACTCAATGCTGTACCGCATGACCCTGATGTAAAAGCCCTACTCCGTATCGCCAGTGTATGGAACATCCCTGTCGCCACTAACCGTGCAACGGCAAACTTCCTAATCGAGTCTGACTTAATCGAATCCGAAGTCGACATCGAAATCCCAGATTACGAAGCTTATCTTGCAGATCGAACATAAAGTTTTCTTAGGAGGGCTTTATGTGACTAAGTCCTCCCACTCAAATAAAACCTTGCACAGTTGTGTTAAAATTTACAGTATTCGTTGGCTTCATATTCCGGAAATGTAATCGATGAAGAAATATGAATTTGTTGTTCAAGATATTATTAGTAAAATCTCTCAAAAATTAATATCCGAGAAATTACCTACTGAAAGAGAATTATCTGAATCCTATAACGTATCTAGATTTACCATTAGAAAGGCTTTAGAAAAGCTTCAATCAATTGGTATTATATATATAAAGTCTGGTTCAGGAATTTACATATACAAAAATTTGGATAGTAGCCCGCTAATATATAACTCTATTACTGAAAAACGTTTCAATGAAATCTCTTATAAGAAAATAAAGATAAACAAAAGATTAACCGACAGCCAAGAAAAACAAGCATTTTTACTTGATGACAATGATTATATATGGAATTTGAAAAGGCTTAGGTTAATTGATGGTAAAGTCACTCAGATAGAAGAAACTAAAATACCTGTGAAAATGTTTCCCAAAATGAGTGATGAGATTGTTGAACATTCTCTACAAAAGCATGCCATAGAGCTTGGGCTAAAGATTGAGAAGTATCTCACCACTTATCGCGCGATAAACATCTCTGCTGAGGACGCCAAACTATTTGGCTGTAAACGATCCACTGCTGCAATGAACATTACCAATCGCGGTTTTTTAAAGTCCGGTGAGGTGTTTATTGTCAGCAATGTTATCGATATCGATTACCAATGTACTTACCATACCCCTTTCAATACTGAAGACATTGAATTTAGAGAAAAAAATAGCCGCTAAAGCGGCTATTTTTTTAAGGTGTGTGGATAGTACCATCTGGTAGACGGCTCTGCGTCCAGTCATGGGGCCTGTAAGTCACTGGGAAATCGGCAGCAACTTCTGTATCGATTTCAACACCTATACCGTTCAACTCAGACGCATAAAGATAGCCATTTTTAGGTTCACTCGCACCAGGGAAAACTTTGCGCGTATTTTCTTTATATTCGACATGCTCCTGAATAGCAGCATTGTGTAGATGAACGTTTAGATGCGTATTGACTGCAGCGCCTATAGGTGTCATGTCTGGCGGGCAGTGCCACGCAATCCTTACTCCGAATGTCTGACATAGGTGACCAAGTTTCAACGCTGGAGTAATACCACCAATTTGAGATACGTGGCAGCGAATAAAATCTATCCGACGATTAATAATTAGAGATTTCCACTCTTCAGGATTGTTAAATAACTCACCTAGGCCAAGAGAAACTGATGTTTGGCTACGGATATTATCCAGCCATTCGGTTTGATTAGGTGGAAGGATATCTTCTATAAAATAGGGTTTGTATTTTTCTACGTCTTTAGCAAACTGAACCGCTTGGTTGGGAAATAATCGTTCGTGCACATCATGAAGAATATGGAATTGGTTTCCATATTTTTCACGAAGTAATTTAAACATGGTGACAGTGTTCTCTGCGTATTGGTCTTGATCATAGTATGAACCAACAGTTGGGTTTTGTGTGGTATGTAATGCCTCAGGAACACCACCATAAAAGCCTAGCTGGCAACGTATGTGTCGATAACCCTGTTTCAAATAGTTATCGATCGACTCGTATAAACCTTCCATAGAGTCACTGGTTGCATGTGTGTACACCGCAATCGCATCACGTGATTTCCCACCGAACAATTGGTGAAGTGGCATTTTTGCTTGCTTGGCTTTAATGTCCCATAAGGCCATATCAACTCCTGATACCGCGTTATTAATCACAGGGCCATTCCGCCAGTATGCATTTACCATCATCATCTGCCACAAGTCTTCAATATTGTTAGCATCTTTACCTATAAGTAATGGTTTTAAATATTCATCAACCATAGTCTTAACAGCTAAAGGACGTTGCTGGAATGTTGCACACCCATAACCTACTGTACCATTATTAGTGTGAACTATAACGGTAATTAAATTATGTCTATCTGGTTTTGTAATGATGCATTCTACATCAGTGATAATTGTTGTGTTCACGATTAAACGACTCTTACTCAGAATTTTCCTTATATAACAATTTAAATTTTTCGTTTTCAAGCCCTAATATTATTAAAAAAATAATTGGTTCGTTAATTGTTATGGTTTTCAATGAAAAACAGACCAATTGGAAAAAATAATTAGAATTTGATTCAACTTAACTTTAATTGTGACAAAACTCTCAGTTTCAGCCATTTGGAAGACAGACTAATATCTATAGTATGAGTCCCAATCAAGTAGATTAATTAATAGCGGTAGTCGTATATGAAGATAGATGAATCTGTAGGTGCATTAGATCCAAGCAATATTGGCCCTAATAAAACGAGTAGTATCAAAGAGAAAGTACAGTATCTGATTGAATCCCTTGGTGGAACAACCAACATAACTGATTCTACACACTGTATGACTCGCCTGCGTTTTAAGCTAAAAGACGAGTCTCTAGTGAAGGAAAACACACTGAAGTCGCTGCAGGGCGTCAAAGGCGTAGTAATTAAGCAAGGCCAAGTTCAGGTTATTATTGGCGTAGACGTTGAGAAATGGTTTAAAGCCCTTCCCACAAGCCAATCTAGTTCGGACCCTAATAGCGCTGATTCTACTAAAGAAGATGGCAAACTTTTCCAAGGCGCAATGCGTATAGTAGCAGGCATCTTTGGTCCGATTGTTCCTGCAATTGCGGGGGCTGGTATGCTTATGGGTTTGCTTTCAGGCCTTATAGCGACTGAGGTGATCTCAGAAAACTCCGATACCGTTTTCTTCTTTCGCTCTATTTCTGTAGCCGTATTCTTCTTTCTACCTATTTTGGTCTCTTTCTCGGCCGCGAAAATGTTTCGTGTTAACGAATACATCGCTGTTGCTGTGGCAGCTGCAATGCTGTCACCGAAGCTAATAGAAAAAGCCGCTGCGTTAAAAGAAGCAAACATACCAGCTGAATTAACGGTTTTGGGGGCTGTCCCTATTGAATTGCTAAACTATGGCGGAGCGATAGTTCCTGTGATCTTGGCAGTATGGTTGCTTTCAAAAGTTACACCACTTGTTGACAGTATTGTTCCGTCAGCGGCTAAGCCTGTTATCACCCCCTATTAGCGTTTGCTATCACATCAACACTCACACTCTCTTTTGTTGGACCTCTAGGTATTTGGTTGAGCAATGGAGCTGGGTGGATCGTGAGTTCATTACTAGAAATTTCACCGACTTTAACTGGCTTTGTTTTTGGGATTACGCGTCCAATTACCATAGTATTTGGTATCCACCATAGCATGACGCCAATCAGCTTAAACAACTTCGCACTTTATGGTAAAGACCTGCTCATGCCGATCATGTGTCTTGGTAACCTTGCTATCGCTGGTGCTACGTTTGCGGTGTGGTACAAGCAGCGTAAGTTCGTTTCTAAAGAAAACTCTTCAATTACAGCTAGTTCCGGGGTAACCGCTATTCTTGGTATCACCGAGCCAGCTCTGTTTGGTGTATTGACGAATTATACTAAGGCCCTGTTTATGGCGAGCTTAGCTGCTGGCATCTTTGGTGCAATATCAGTAACTCTTGATACCCACCTAACTAGCTATATCTTGTCGTCTGTTTTCAGTCTTCCGGCATACTTGTCTGGCGGAACACAGAACTTCATCCAAGCCATTCTTGGTGTATGTGGCGTGTTTATTCTGTCTTTTGCATTAACGATGGCATTCGTGAAAATAGAAGCTAAATAAGCTTTATCTCCTGAAAACAAGCCGCTTGTCCCCCCACTTGCGGCTTTCTTTATCTCAATATGAGGACTCCTACATGAAACATATCGCCATTATCGGGGAATGTATGATTGAGCTTAACGGATCACCATTTGGAAACATGCAACAAGCCTATGGTGGAGATACGCTTAACACGGCTATATATCTAAATCGCGCTCAGAGAGCTTTTGCATCAGACGAATCGGCGAAAGTATCTTACGTTACCGCTGTAGGTACCGACTCCATCAGTCAAGGTATGGTAGACGCATGGAAAAAAGAAGGGATTAATACTGAGTATGTGTTGACCTGTGAAAACAAAACACCCGGCCTTTACTTGATCCAACTAGACGAACAAGGCGAACGTACATTTATGTATTGGCGTAATGACTCTGCGGCACGCTGGCTGATTCAGCACCCTAACTTTGAATCTATCGCGTCGCAGCTGGTTAATGTCAACATGGTATATATCAGCGGTATAACACTCGCGATACTACCGGAGCAAGACAGGCATAAATTACTCTGCTTACTCAAGGAGTTAAAAGTAAAGGGCGTTGAATTATGTTTTGACAGTAATTTCCGCCCTGCACTTTGGCCAAATGACCAAAACCAATCAGTAATGTCAGCTTATAACGCGATGTATTCTATTACCGATACGGCTATTGTTACATATGAAGATGAACAAGCTCTGTGGGGCGACGAAAACTCTGAAGAAACAATGATGCGATTAAAAGATCAAGGCATTAAAAACGTAGTCGTGAAACTTGGAAGCGAAGGCTGTCTTTTGTCTCATAACGGTAAGAAAACCCAGAGTATCACAACTACACCAGTTAAAAATGTTGTTGATACAACGTCAGCAGGCGACTCATTCAACGGTGCGTTCTTAGCCGCTTATTTAAATGGTTCAAAATTAGAACAAGCATGTAAAATGGGTAACAAATTGGCGAGCATTGTTATCCAGTATCGGGGAGCTATTATTGACCCTAAGCACACCCAGCTCGCACTCATTTAAAAAGGTAAAACGATGTCACTTATCAACGAACAATTACAAAAACTCAAAGTCATTCCAGTAATCGCTATTGAAGATGCAAAAGATATTGTCCCTCTAGGAAAAGTACTGGCAGACAACGGGTTACCAGCAGCTGAAATTACGTTTCGATCTGACGCCGCTATTGAAGCAATACGTTTACTAAGAGAATCTCAACCCGAGATGCTGATCGGCGCAGGCACCGTATTAAATAGAGAACAGGCTATTGCCGCTAAGGAAGCAGGTGCAACTTTTATTGTCTCACCAGGATTTAATCCTAATACCGTAAAGGCCTGCCAGGAAATTGGAATCGATATTATACCGGGTGTAAATAACCCAAGTACCATTGAAGCGGCTCTAGAAATGGGCCTTACGACACTGAAGTTTTTCCCAGCGGAAGCTTCAGGTGGCGTGAACATGGTGAAAGCTTTGCTTGCTCCGTATTCTGATGTAAGCCTTATGCCTACAGGTGGTATTAATACTAAAAATATCCAAGACTATCTTTCGATTCCAAGGGTCTTAGCTTGTGGTGGTACATGGATGGTCGACAAAAAGCTTGTTGAAGAGAAAAACTGGGATGAGCTCGCCAGACTTACACGTGAGGCAGTTCAACTAGTTAAATAGAGCATTGATACTCATTTGCACGCTCCAATTATGGAGCGTGTCATTTCCAAATACCTATAGCTTCAACCCTGTTCTATCCATATTCGCTGACCAACGCGGTCAATTTTATGAATTCACTCTCATAGTTAATGAAAATCTCTTAAACCGAGCATATTCAAGAGATTGTTCAACTAGAATAGCATTGCATACAGATAATCTAGCTATTAAGCTGATTAACAATAACTAAAAAGACTTAATAGGGCTCAGAATTTTGGTCCTTTTTGCTGCGGGAGCATTCATGGAATCAAACCAAGACGAACAAGTACTGTGTTGCCCGCTATGTGGCAGTGAGGAATACCTTCTGTCAGAAGCAGACAGTATGTTATGTGCTCAATGTGGTACATTTTTCGAAGATATAAAGCAGGTAGTAGTCACACAGCCTATTGTGACTCCAAAATTGACCAAACACATCAGTGTTAATCAATATGCAATTTAACGGTTAGATTAGAGCTTCTAGATCTCTCAGACCTTTAATCCTCACAACTTTTTCCGAATGTATTTTATCGTTAAGGCCAACTAAGTGGACGGTCTTAACACCAGCGCGAACTCCCGCTTCGAGACCTTTTGGTGTATCGTCTACATAGATGCATTCGTTAAGTGTAAATCCCATATTCATTGCGCTGTACTGCACTAAATCAGGTTCAGGTTTCCAACTATTGGTATCAAATGCTGAGAAAATTTTGCCTTTGAAGTAAGGCAGTAATCCGGTGATTTGTAATGTTTTTTCTATTTTGTTTTTTGGGCCATTAGACGCAACGCAATACTCGATGCCCCTTGCTTCAAGGTATTTAATCACATCAAACACACCGTCCATTGGCTTCAAGTGAGCTTCAAACAATTGCTCGAGCACTTCACGGTAAACTGGCTCAAGCTCATCAAGAGAAACTGAAAGACCAAGCCGGTCTCGCATATCGGTAAGAATATCGGCAAGCTTACCTCCCTCAAAGTGCTCTATCGCCATATCTAACGACAGATGGACATCATAACGATTAAAGACATCGCATAAAGCCTGACAGCATAACCGTTCGCTATCGACTAGAGTACCGTCGCAATCGAATATCACACACTGAGTTTGAGGTTTACCCATTCCGCCTTCCTTTCTTAACGTACTAAGTAAAATACTATTCCACGCTATAGAGATTGAAATGATGGGGTTAACACTTCAAATAAATGTAACTTAATTCATGGTAAAAACACCGAGCTTGTCACTAATTTATGCCCTAATTACATGAATTTAATACTAATGACATAAATAGCTTCAGAACTGGACTAGGAGAGATGGCGCAACACTGATTAGCTATCATAGATTTTTAGAAAACACTAGAGGCTACAGGAAATTGAAGTTAAGACTCAATGTATATTGCTTCGCAATTTGTTGCTTCTAACGTTGAATGCGTTAATAAGGAAGCGACAAACTCGTCGTTGTTACCAGATAAGTTGACAACGTCAGAAACTAAGAGCTCTTTGCCATTTTTAGTAATGATTGCAGCGGCGGACGGCTCTCCATTTTGAAAACCGACATAAAGATCACAAGGTTCAGAGAAGATTATCTGACTTAAAAACTCAACGATTAACTCTTGCTCATTCTGTTCTTCCCACCTTTTAGACTGAAGCAGAGAAAACATGACGGTTAGGCGATGAAAGTCGACTTTAAAGATGTCTTGCTCTGAAAACGCCGTACTAGGCTCAGGAAGGCCTACCAATTTTTCAAACTGACTATCTTGGCCTTTCGCCAAATATAGCTGTCGACCCGCTAAACTTTCTTTAGTTGGAAACTCAACATCAATATGCTGGCTTAGCCATTGGTTTTTAGTTTCAACAATCGAAATCGCACTATTGCTCATATCATTAAACGCTGCTTTCTAACGAGATTACCGTGAAGCTTAGCGATAACGATCTGATGTCTCAAGTATTTTAAGGATATCTGGCGATTTCTGTGTCAAACTAGCTCAATTGACTAACGGAATTTCATCATTGGGACAAATAACACCATGTTAAGGAAAGTTGCGACCGTATCTCTTTTAGCTCTCGGCTTAACCGCCTGTGACAGTAACGAAGTTGGCGATGTCAGCCTGGGTTTATTCACCATGAAAGACATCAAGCTCAATCATCTCAAAGATCCTGTTGTTACAGGGGTTACATGCCATATCGCTTCCATTGAGGCTGACTTCAGCTTGGCAGACCCAAGTGATAGCTCTATTTCTTGTCGTCAAACGGGTGAAATCACACCGGAAATGATCGCGGCAATTGATAAGTCAAAAAATGGCGAAGTTGTATTTAAAAAGTCTAAAAGTATTTTCTTTAAAAGTATGAAAGTTCGTCGGATTTTCGATTCAGAAAACCAGACTCTGATGTATCTGTCTTATTCTACAAAAGAGACATCGGGTAGCTTTAAGCACAGCCTTTCTACGGTGCCTTTATGGGGTACCAAAGCCTATGGCATCCATACTACTGAAAAGTAGTTGAAAAAAGAGCCAAACATGTCAGTTTGGCTCTTTTTTGTGTAATAAAAATGAAAGCAATCTCACATTGATGTGATATGATGCGCGAAAATTTCCAACCCCATTCTAAAAATGAAGTTTCCTGGACAGCGCAAATCTAAGCACTACTTTCCTACTCACGCTCGTGATCCACTTGTCAACCAAATGAAGCAAACGCCAAAGCTTTACCGACCTATTATTGTCGGCGTTGGTCAAACAATTGTTGATATCGAAGCTCGTGTCGACGATGACTTCCTAGCTAAGTACGACTTGAGTAAAGGTCATTCTCTGGTGTTAGAAGAGAGCAAAGCAGACGCATTATATGAAGAGCTGGTAAAGCGTGAACTCATTACTCACCAATACCCTGGTGATACGATTGGTAACACACTTCACAACTACTCAGTATTGGCGGACAGCAAATCTGTTCTGCTGGGTGTAATGTCTAAGAACATTGAAGTAGGTTCTTTCGCTTACCGCTATCTATGTCGCACTTCTTCTCGCATGAACCTAAACCACCTCCAAATGGTAGAAGGTTCTATTGGCCGCTGTTACACACTAATCTCAGAAAATGGCGAGCGTACGTTTGCTATTAATGAAGGCCACATGAACAAACTGCGTCCGGATAGTATTCCTGAAGACGTATTTGATAAAGCGTCTGCATTAGTTGTGTCTTCATATCTGATGCGTGGAAATCCGGAAGATCCGATGCCACAAGCGGTTGCTCGTGCTATCGAGATTGCTAAGTCTAAAAATGTCCCTGTTGTACTGACTCTTGGTACAAAGTGGGTCATTGAAGGCAATGCGGAGTGGTGGCAAAACTACATTAAAGAAAACATTTCTATCGTTGCAATGAACGAAGAAGAAGGTGAAGCTCTGACTGGCGAAAAAGATCCACTTCTTGCTGCAGATAAAGCATTGGAATGGGTTGATCTTGTGTTGTGTACATCTGGCCCAGTAGGTCTTTACATGGCGGGATACACTCAAGAATCTGTCAAGCGTACCACTGAGCTACCGTTACTGCCGGGTAACATTCCAGAGTTTAACAAGTACGAATTTAGCCGAGCAATGCGTAAAAGCGACTGCGCGACACCAGTAAAAGTGTATTCTCATATTGGTCCATACCTAGGCGGACCACTAGAAATCAAGAATACCAACGGCGCTGGAGACGCGGCACTGTCGGCACTTTTGCATGATATGGCGGCCAACAGCCACCACCAAGTAAACGTACCAAACTCATCGAAGCATGATCAGCCTTACCTGACCTATTCTTCTCTGTCTCAAATCTGTAAGTACGCGAACCGAGTAAGCTACGAAGTGTTAACCCAACACTCACCTCGTTTAAGCCGCGCACTACCTGAACGTGAAGACAGCCTTGAAGAAACGTATTGGGACAGGTAACAAACTAAAAAAGAGCCGCATTTATGCGGCTCTTTCCTTATTCTTATGGGCACGGATAGAAAACCAACCCACTGCTTTCTACCATGACGCAGTCCATTTTCGCTGCGTGTGCGGCTTGTTTACCTAGCTCTGTATCTTCGAAAACCACGCATTCACTTGGCAATAAGTTAAGCTCTTGAGCTGCAATCAAAAACGTATCTGGATTCGGTTTGTGGTGTTTAACATCTGTCGCCGTCACGACAGTATCCAGCTTATCGAGGATTTGGCTTTCTGACAGTAACCGCATTGCACTTTCGCGTTGGCTACCCGTCCCTACCGCGATTTTCTTTTTACCATAAAAATGCTCGAGAACTTCGTTAGTAGACTCAATAGGTAATCCAAAATTCTCCAGCTCACTGAACGCCTTCATCTTGAAAGCAGAAACAGCCATAGGGTCCAGTGCTAAACCATGCTTCTTATTGACTTCTGCCGCTATTTTATAGCTTGGCATACCACCTAAGCTATGAAGCCATTCTTGTGTAAAAGGAAATCCAAATTCAGTGGCCGTTATCTCCCAAGCTTTTAGGTGTGACGGCATGGTATCTATTAAGGTTCCGTCCATATCAAAGATTAAACCTTGATATCGCTCCAATTGTTTCAACATTCTGATATTTCCCACCTTTAACATTGTTAGTATCCATATTTTTCTGGCCAGACCAGATCAATTGATATATCTATAAATAGCAACTACTCTTCAAAAAGAAGTAAATAAAACTAACCGCTCAATTAACTCAGGTAGTCTCATGAATATCAAGAATAAACTGTATTCATTAGGTGCAGTCGCCATTTTAGGGGTTGTATCATTACTCTTAACAACCTCTCATTTCGCCCAATCCACCAATCAACTTAATAACGCTAATCTACTTGTAGCGAAGCTGGAAATTCGCCTTCTTAATCTAAGGAGAAATGAAAAGGATTTCCTTCTTAGGAAGGACATGAAGTACCTTGATAAGTTCAACAAGAATATGGATATCTTTCTTGATCTCGAGTCTGAACTAGCTCCTGTTTTGGATGATAATGATCTGCCTTCAAGCTCCCAGGTCAGGCAGGATATCTTGAAGTATCAAAGTGGGTTTACCAACCTCGTTAATGCTTTTGATGCACTTGGACTAAAACCAGAAGAGAAACTCCTTGGAAAATACAACACAGAATTGAAAGCACTCAAACCTTCATTATCCAGCGAACAATTAGTTAACCTGTTCGAATTCGACAAAAACGTTGCTAAGGGTGAAGTCCAAGCCCAATTATTACCGGGCAATGCGAGCCAGTTAATCGCTGCAGCTAATCAAGTTGTTGCTCAGAAGAAAACTATCGGTCTCAAATATAACGAAGGTTTACTCGGAGATGCTCGCGGGTTGTCCCATGCAGTAGAAACACAGTTTAAAACATTCGCAGCAGCACTCGATGAACAAAGTGAAATTACCAGAAAAGAGCTAACGTTAATCAAACAAGGCGTCAGTATTGCTGTCGTGGTGTTTATTCTCGGCTTTATCTTCCAAATTTCTCGTTCGATTAACCTACAAGTCGCAGCCCTACTTTCCATAATTCAGGAAATCGCTCGCTCAAATAATGTTGCCCTTCGCTCTCAACTTTCAGGAAAAAATGAACTCGTATCCATTGGTAATTACTTCAATCGATTACTGGACAAACTAGAAGCACTTATTTCTGGTACGCAATCCAAGTCTTCTGAACTGTCACAAAGTACTCAAAGTATGCATAACGAGCTACAGAGTGTTATTGAGCAGTTCCACGTACAAGCAGATCACACATCGACAATGGCGACTTCTGTACAAGAAATGGTATCAACCATTAATGAAATTTCAGAAAGCACTGCAGTGGCGGTTGAAGGGGTTCAACAGGCTTCTGTCAACGCTCAGCATGGCCGTGAAGTTGTAGAAGAAACGGTGAAAAACATCGGCCAATTATCGTCGATTCTGTCTGATAGCCAGGGTTCGATCAGCTCCTTAAACGATCATGTCGATAAAATTGGTGATGCGGTTAATATCATCCAAGGTATCGCAGAGCAAACCAACTTATTAGCACTTAATGCTGCTATTGAGGCGGCGCGTGCTGGTGAACAAGGACGAGGCTTTGCGGTTGTTGCCGACGAGGTTCGCGCGCTTGCAAGTAGAACACATCAATCTACTGAAGAAATTACTAAAGTCGTCACCGCTATCCAGACCCAAATGGCAACAGTTGTGACCAATATTGATCAATGTAACGAGCAAGGACAACAAACACTAGGAGCTTCAGAAACATTGGATGAAAGCTTAGGTCAGATCATTACTGACATGACCAATATTCAGGCTAACTCGGAACGAATAGCTTCAGCGATTGAAGAACAAGGCATCGTTATGAACCAGGTAAGCGAGTCGATTACAGAGCTTAATAGCATCTCCGAAGGAAACATGCACTCTGCTCAAAACTGCCTGAATGAAGTCGACAAAGTTTCTTTGCAAGCGAGTGAGATGGACCAAGCCGTAGCAGAATTCCAAACATCAAAGTAGAATTAGGCAACAGGTAAAAAGCGCTTTTAAACAAAGCGCTTTTTTATTTGCATATTTGTAGCTGGCGGGAGAGCCAATCCGCAAAACACTTCTGCTTGGCAGATAGCGTTCTTTGCACTCCAATAAGGTAATAATAATACCCTGATTTAATCAATCGGTCAGGAAAAGGCATCACAAGGTCGCCTCGTTCTATGTCTTCCTTCACCAAACTCCATCTCCCTATCGCAATCCCTGCCCCATGTTTTGCTGCACTTACTGCAAGAGTCGACTGATCAAATCCGACTGACCGGCAATTTTGTATATCAAACTCAGCGTAATGTTCATGCCAATATTTCCATTCATCGAGCTGAGAGTGAATGTGCCATGCCTGATTGTCATGCAATAGCGTGCAATGTGAGAGATCACGAGTCTCATCGTTTAGAGCGTATTGATTAGCATAATGTGGCGAGCATACAGGAACCATATGCTCTTCATTCAACTTTGAGCTCCAACTGGCGTCAGGGGTCACATTGCTATAGTAGATAGCTAAATCAATACCATGTCGATTTAAATCAAGCGTGTCGTTACCCGTGATCAGTTTAATGTCGATTGACGGATACTGTTCGCAGAAATCGTGCAACCTTGGAGCCAACCAGTCATGTGCAAAGGAAGGTCTAGCATAAATAGTCAAACCACCCGAAATATGACCACTTTTTACCTGTTCAATACTGCTATTCAATTGAGACAAGGCTAACGTCACAGACTTAAATAATTGCTCACCATCAGCAGTCATCGTGACCTTACGATGCTGGCGTTCAAACAACTGAAGCTTTAGCTCATTCTCCAATTTGCTTATCTGATGAGAGACTGCACTAGGTGTTAAACAAAGCTCATGCGCAGCCAAAGCGAAAGAGCCCAAACGTGCGGCGACTTCGAATGTATAAAGCTTAGAAAGCTGAATTCCGTTCAATTGGGTATTGATGCGCGTGCTTGTATCAATTTTCATTCTGTTAATGTTGGCTTTGCTTAAAGTGAATAATTTTATCTTAAACTAACTAAACCGATAACTCTTTCTTAGTTTGAGTGAAATAAATTCAACCATAAGTGATTATTGATCATTTGCTAGTCTTGCTGAACAAAGGTTTAATCAAACCATCACTCTTAAGCCAATAACAGATTATGCGCCATCTTATAGAGCAGTACCCACTAATTGGTACGCTTACTAAGCTAAAAGAAACGAATTGGTTCAACCCGTCCGTTACCACCACTGAAATTGCCCTTCCGTATGTAGGATTGGATAAATCAGATGTCGATGATGCGTCCTCACGCTTAAACCGTTTTGCACCATTTTTGGCACACGTATTCCCTCAGACCAAAGCCAGCAAAGGCATCATTGAATCACCAATTTGTGAGATTTCTTCGATGAAATCAGCTTTAGAGGCCGAATACGACACCAAAATTGCGGGCCAGTTGCTACTTAAGATGGACAGTCAACTACCTATTTCCGGTTCTATTAAAGCGCGTGGTGGGATTTATGAAGTTCTGACCCACGCGGAAAAACTTGCGTTTGAACATGGGCTGTTAAACAAAGACGACAACTATCAAAAGCTCAGTACTCCTGAACTAAGAACGTTCTTCTCCCAATTTAGCATCGCAGTTGGGTCAACGGGTAATCTTGGATTATCCATTGGTATTATGAGCGCAAAACTTGGGTTTAACGTCACTGTACATATGTCATCCGATGCTAGGGAGTGGAAAAAAGCCAAACTCCGGGAGCATGGTGTCATCGTTCGAGAATACGATAGTGATTATGGTGTTGCCGTTGAGCAGGGTCGCCTTGAAGCAGAACAAGACCCGAACTGCTTTTTTATTGATGATGAAAACTCAAAAACACTTTTTCTCGGCTATTCAGTTGCTGGCGAGAGGGTCAAAGCGCAGTTTGAAGAAATGAACATCCTTGTTGATAAAGACCACCCTCTTTTCGTTTACCTACCTTGCGGTGTAGGTGGTGGGCCAGGAGGAGTGGCGTTTGGGCTAAAACTAGCATTTGGGAATCACGTACATTGTATTTTTGCCGAACCCACACACTCACCTTGCATGATGTTAGGTGTCCACACAGGCTTGCATGATGAAATTTCAGTTCAGGATATTGGGCTGGATAATGTCACGGCGGCAGATGGCCTAGCAGTTGGTAGAGCATCTGGCTTTGTAGGTAGAGCGATGGAGCGCATGATCGACGGCTATTACACGGTTTCAGATGAAACCTTGTTTTCCCACCTTAGAAGGCTGAACCAGACAGAAAATATTAAGCTTGAGCCCTCTGCATTGGCCGGGATGAAAGGGCCGGTTATCGTCTCAGAAGATAAAGAATATTTAACTCGGCTTGGCCTTTCCGACACACAGCTTCAAAACTCGACTCATCTGGTCTGGGCAACGGGAGGCGGAATGGTGCCGACTGAGGAAATGGACAAATATCTGGCTAAATAAACTACCCATAAAAAGCTCTGTTAAACAGAGCTTTTTACTTGAGCCGAAGCACTTTGGTCTGGGTAGCGGTTGCATGTTCATGGTACATGTCATCAAGAAACGTGAGCAGCTCATTCTCAGCAAGCTCTGAAGGAATATAAACGTCGTATATTTTTACTCGCATTCCTGTTTCAGATTCTCGATACAGAATCCACTCATCATTACGACGTTCAACGGACATCTTGGTTCCAAAAACGTCAAATAGAATTCGCATTACCTCTCCCTACTTCTTCAGTTGAAGAAGATCCCATTTGTTTCCATATAGATCTTTAAACACAACGACAGTGCCGTATTCTTCTACTCGTGGCTCCTAGCAAAACTCTATGCCATTTTTCTGCATATCCTTGTAGTCGCGCCAGAAGTCATCGGTATGAAGAAATAGGAAGACTCGCCCACCCGTTTGATTCCCAACCCTAGAAAGTTGCTTTTCATTACTTGCTTTAGCCAACAGCAAACAGCTACCGTCGGAACCAGGTGGAGAAACCAAGACCCACCGCTTCCCCGAGCCTAGATTTGTGTCTTCAATCAGCTCAAAACCAAGCCGTTCAGTATAAAACTCGATGGCTTCTTCATAATCATCCACCACCAATGCCATGTAACCAATTTTCTGACTTTTCATAACCGTCCTAGAAAAAAATCCCCTCGCTTAAAGAGCTGAGGGGATTATCGCATTAAGCTCGATTAGTCGTCATCTAACGGTATCAGTTTAGTGCTACCGCCATGAATTTTCTCACGTTGACGCTGCACCAGTGCGTAGAAGCCAGGAATCAGGAATGTTCCTGCAAGCAGCACACACAGTAAACCGCCAATCAGTGAAATACCCAATGAGTTCTGGCTTACGTGCCCAGCTCCTGCTGCAAATATCAATGGGAAGATACCCAAAATAAACGACCAAGAAGTCATATTTACGGCACGAAAGCGCAGCTTACTACCTTTTACGGCGGCATCATCAATAGCGGCATCTTTATCCTCACGCTCAACTTTCGCAAACTCAACGATGAGGATCGCGTTCTTGGCTGCGAGAGCTATCAAGAGCACTAAACCAATCTGCGCGTACAAGTTGAGTGGCGTTCCTGTTAGGTTCAAGGCTAAAAATGAGCCCAATGTTGCTATCGGAACTACAAGAATGATCGCTAGTGGAATACTCCAACTTTCATACTGCGCCACCATGAACAGGTAGATAAATATTAATGCCAAGGCGAAGGCGAAAATCGCTTGGTTGCCTGCAAGCACTTCCTGATATGCCATACCAGTCCATTCATATTGATAACCTTGCGGCAATATTTCTGAAGCTACACGCTCCATTGCTTCGAGCGCATCACCACTTGAATAGCCAGGTGCAGGCTGCCCCTGAATAATGGCACTGCGGTACATATTGTATCGCCAAGCTACGTCAGGTTCGAAGATCTGTTCGTAACTAACCAAAGTACTGAGGGGAATCATCTCTCCTGCCGACGAACGAACATGGAAACGCTCGAGATCTTCCATTCCGGTGCGATGTTCAGCATCAGCCTGCATTGTTACACGGAAGTTCTTACCAAACATGGTAAAGTCGTTGACGTACAAGGAGCCCAAGTTACCCTGTAGCGTTTGGAATATGCTAGATAGTGGTATGCCTAGCTGCTGCGCTTTCTCACGATCAATATCGACATAGTAGTGAGGCACGTTCGCTCGGAACGTACTAAAGCTACGGGCAATTTCCGGTTGCTTGTTCGCTTCTTCGATGACTTGATTCATCACTACAGCTAAATCGCTACGGCTTCGGCCCAATGTATCTTCCAGTACAAACTCGAAACCCGATGCGGCGCCCATACCTGGAACAGCTGGAGGGCCCATCGCGAATACGACAGCTTGGGGCAGTTGCATCATCGACCGACCGTTGATTCGGTTGGCAATCGCCGATGCTGAGTGTTCTCCTTCAAATCCGTTTCGGGTTTCCCAGTCATGGAGTTTGATAAATAGAGTCGCACCATTCGACGAAGCCGCGCCGGTTAGAAGCGAATAGCCATTTGCTACTGTGATGCCATCAATACCCGGCTCTTGCTCAATCATCTTAGCCAGTTGGGCAGTCGTTGCTTCTGTACGTGATAAAGACGCAGAGTCAGGTAATTGGACGTTAACCAGCAAGATGCCTTTATCTTCTTGAGGTACAAAAGCTGTAGAAGTTGTTTTTGCGAAAAAACTCACCGCCGCCACAGCGACAACGAAGAATACGACTAGTAACAGGGATTTCTTAACCAAATATCCCGCCACTTGGCCATAGCGATTCGTGACGCGCTCAAGCCCTCCGTTAAACGCCTTGAACCAACGTGCGGTGTTTCCACCTCCTTGCTTCAGCACTAACGAACAAAGTGCTGGTGAAAGCGTTAAGGCGTTGATAGACGAGATGACCACTGAAATACAGATCGTCAATGCAAACTGGCGATACATGATGCCAGTGATCCCAGGCAACATTGCAACAGGCAAGAACACTGCAAGTAGCACCAGAGTCGAGGTAATGATAGGCCCCGTCACTTCTTTCATTGCAATCAGAGTTGCTTTGCGCGGACTTATCGAAGGATCTTTGCCCATTGTCGTATCGACGTTCTCGATGACAAGAATAGCGTCATCCACCACGATACCAATTGCCAGTATCAAACCAAACAGCGTCACTGTGTTTATCGTAAAGCCGGTCAGTTGCATGAAAGCAAATGTACCAATCAAAGATACCGGGATAGCGATAACAGGAATCAGCGTCGCACGGGCACTACCAAGGAAAAGATAGGTGACCGCAATAACCAGCAATATCGCTTCTACCAGTGTTTTAACAACGCCCTTAATGGATTCAGCAACAAAGACCGTTGTGTCATAGCTAGTTTCATAAGCCAGGCCTTCAGGGAAATTCACACTGAGATCTTCAAGCAGTTCCATCACTTCTTTACCACTTTCCAACGCATTAGCGCCAGATTGAAGTGACAATGTCACGATAGAGGCATCTTGGCTTCGGAATTTACCCGTTCCGTCGTAAAACTTCTTACCTAGTTCAACACGGGCAACATCTTTGAGGTAAATGGTCGAGCCATCGCTGTTAGCACGAAGTACAACGTTTTCAAATTCATCGACACTTTCTAGCCTGCCTTTAGTGACAAGGTTAAACTGAACTTCCTGCGCACTGCTGTATGGAGCTGAGCCCACACGCCCCGCCGCTACCTGAACGTTCTGCTCCGCAAGCGCGGAATGAACATCGCTGGTTGTCAGGTTTAGGTTCGCCATCTTTTCAGGATCAAGCCAGACGCGCATCGCGAACTCACCGCCACCCAGCACGTTTACTTCACTGATGCCCTTAATACGTGCAAGCTGGTCTTTCAGATTCAGGTTTACGTAGTTAATGAGGAACTGGTCGTTATACTTCCCGTTTGGTGAATAGAAGTTCAGAACCATCAGTAGGTCCGGAGAACGTTTTTTCACCGTGACGCCTACCATACGAACTTCTTGCGGAAGTTTAGACTCAATCTGAGCCACTCGGTTTTGTACGTTGACCTGAGCCATATCAGGATCGGTACCAACGTCAAACGTTACATTTAGGTTGTAAGATCCATCATTGGCGCTTTTCGACGACATGTAGATCATATCTTCGACACCGTTGACGGACGTTTCTATGGGGTCAGCAATGGCCTGTTCGACCGCTTCTGCACTCGCACCTGTATAAAAAGCGGAAACACTGACAGAAGGAGGACTGATTCTTGGATACTCTGCAACAGGTAAAACGGCAAGCGAAATTGCCCCTGCAAGCGTTAATATAATGGAGATGACCAGCGCAAACTTAGGGCGCTGGATAAAGAAACGACTTAACATTTAAGCTCCTTCACTCAACGTCTGTTTTTTCGTTGAAACGTACTGGAGCACCATTTCTCACTCGTTGCAGTCCCTGCGTGATGACCTGCTCGTCAGAGTTCACACCACTAGTTACAATGATGCCTTCTTCAATCTGACGCCCTAATTCGACATTACGGCGCTCTGCGATATTGCCTTCGGCAACGATCATGACAAAGTTACCTTCCAGATCGGTCTGAACTGCGCGACGAGGAATAACGACAACGTCAGTAGACTGCTTCTCCCTCAGTTCAACGCGAATATGCTGACCTGGAAGCAGTCGGTACTCTGGGTTGGGTACTTCTGCACGCATGGCAATGGTGCCTGTATTCAAATCTATGCGATTACCAAGAAAGTCGAGACGCCCCAGATGTTCAAAGGGCTGACCGTTTTCTAATACAACCTGAACTTCTACGGAATCGGCTGAACCATCTCCCTTAATTCTGTCGATGCCCATTTCTAATCGCTCTCGCTCACTGACACTGAAACTGGTATGTACAGGATCTAAGCTAACCAACGTGGTGAGAACGCCTGACTGAGGAGAGACAAGATCACCTGTGCTCAGCTTGCTTTCACTGATTCGTCCTGCAAAAGGCGCGCGAATTTGGGTGTAAGATAAGTTGACTTCAGCTAGGTTAAGTTGAGCATTACCTGCTTCAACTTGTGCTTGAGCTCCGAGTAATGCAGCATTGAGATTGTCGAATTCAGATTGAGAAATGCTACCTTTAGGAAGCAAGTTTTTGCCACGTTCGAAATCGAGCTCTGCTTTTTTAAGCTCGGCTTTCGCTTGTGCTAATGTCGCTTTAGCGCTGGCAACTTGAGCTTCAAAAGACGAAGGCTCGATAGTGAATAGAAGTTGGCCTTTCTCGACCATCTGTCCTTCTTCGAAATGTCGCGATTTTAGATAACCGGTGACCTGAGCGGTGATGTTCGTGTCTTCAACAGCTTCAACGCGTCCAATGTAAGACTTACTCTGTTGATGAGGAATAACGATGGCTTGTTCAGCGACAACGAGTGACGCTGGTATGTTCTTCTGTCCCTGACTTTGCTCTCCACATCCTGAAAGAAATAACGCGCCAGATAACGCGGTGAATAATAACGTTTTTTTCATTAAATAGACCGTTAGGTAAATTGAGAAAGAGGCTGACGCCAAACTACCTAACGATCTTGTGGGTATTGTCCGAGAATTATCAGAAGAACGGACTTAAGTGTATCAATCTGTTACGACTTCTGTCTGAGTGTGAATGCTAATACGTTTGAGCAGATCAGCGCCAGATTTCCAAGCGTAAACCAATTCAGGAACCTGACTGCCGCAAGGTGCTTTCCACATTCGCTCCTGCAAAAGTTGACCACCGATGTGATCATAGAACTTCACCGCTTGCTGGTTATCTTTAATTACTTCCAAATATACGCCATTGTCGGGGAAATGCTGTGCAATCCACTTTGCCATTTCAGCAATTAGCTTGACGCCCAACCCTCTACCACGATAGGCCTTGTCAATGTGTAAAGCATCGATGATGGTGCCCTTTTCGAAGTCGTGATTGCCAAAAGCGCAGATAAAGCCACACAACAGACCACCTTCTTCAAGCAAAAGAACGTGCTGATTAAAAGGAGGGTTGATCAATCGTGTTTGCCAAATAGCTAGTCGTTCATCCTGAACATCGTGCTTAAGATAGTCAGCGGCAAGTAAGCCTTGATAGAATTTCTTCCAGCTTTGAGTGTGTAGAGAGGCTATACGTTCGTAGTCGCTATATTCAGCTACTTTTAATTCCATTTATAGTTCCTTATTACTTCCTGTAAGGATTGTTTATCTCTTCATACTATAAAACATTTAACTAAAAGCCAATCATACTAGAGAAAATCCAACATTATTTGCCACGGCTACTTCGATTTCCTCGCAATGATTCTTATTGAGCATTCGGTTTATAAGCTCTAACAAATTAATCCTTCATTGAGCTCACACGACACTTAACTTTCATTTGACTTACACATGTACGCTGATATTCTGGCGCACAACTGTTAGCTGAATGGATAATTGAAATGTCTGTAAAGGAAAAGCCACCGCTAATATGGCTAAATGTTACGCTTTTTCTCTCTAGTTTTATCGTGGCTGTTGTCGTTGCTCCTTGGTATGGCTTTGAATTCGGATACGAGGCAGAGCATTGGCTTTGGCTGCTGATCACCTTTTCTTTTTGTAACCTTTCAATCACAGCGGGCTATCACCGCCTGTGGTCCCACAAAACATACGATGCTCATTGGTCTTTAAGATTACTTTTTGCTCTTGGCGGTGCATTCGCTCTGCAAAATAGTGCGTTGCACTGGAGCTCTGATCACCGTGTTCATCACAAGCATGTCGATAACAATGATAAGGACCCTTATTCTGCGAAGCGTGGATTCTGGTTTTCCCACATTGGTTGGATGCTAAGACACTACAACCCTGCGACTTATTCAGATTACGGCAACTGCCGCGATCTGCAGAAAGACAAAATTGTTATGTGGCAACATAAGCACTACTTGCTACTAGCCATTTTAATGAACATTGGCGTACCACTACTGCTTGGTGTGATTTACCAAGATATCTGGGGAATGCTACTTATGGTGTGTGTGGTTCGCTTAGTATTGAGTCACCATTCGACATTCTTTATCAACTCGCTTGCTCATATCTGGGGTTCGCAACCTTACACCGATAAAAATACAGCGCGTGACAATGCCGTCCTAGCAGTATTCACTTTTGGTGAGGGTTACCACAACTATCATCATATCTTTGAGAACGATTACCGTAACGGTATTCACTGGTGGCAATACGATCCAACTAAGTGGTTGATCAAATCTTGTTCGTGGCTTGGGCTAACGAAAAAACTACGTGTTACTCCAAAGATGAAGATTGAAAAGGCGATGGCAAAGCAAGCCTTAGCGAAAGCCTCTCAGAATGTCAGTAAGCTTCCAAATGCATCACTGCTTAATGAAACGTTAAACAAGGAGTTCGATGTGCTGATGAGTAAGATGTCAGACTATTACGAACTGAAGAAAGAAGTCCTTGAGAGCAAGAAAAGTGATTTAGCGAAGAAGTATGAGCATTCCGTTCTAAAAGTCCGTTACCAGCAGATGAAGCAAGACTTCAAAGCGCAGCGACGGAGCTGGGAATTACTCGTCGCCCGCTACGCATAAACATCAAAGCCACCTGATTAGGTGGCTTTTTAATTTGTAACACCGAAAATCAACAGTATTCCACTCGAGAGCCTTATTTGTCGAAAGCTGTTCTACGCTTGGCTAGCGAGCTGATAAACACACCACCATAAAATACTACTGCAAATAGACAGAACCACTGTCGTTACCAACAAATGCTTAGCGCTCATATTTTACACACTATAAATAACGCTTTTGCCCAGCGCTTTTATTCATCAATTATAAATAGTTGATGAGCATTATAAACAGCGTGTCTTAAAAATGGGATAGATTATAGAAATAAATCACTCGTTTTGAGAAGAAAATATCACTGTGCGCTTTCACCTCTCCTCGTAGCATATATCATTGATATTTATTAAACTTTACTTATAAAGCAAGCACAGCTTATGTCATTTTTGTTAGCGAAATGAGATTTACTGAATATTACAAGGTGACACTCATTAAATAAATCAATGCATTATCTCTCTTTCTGAATATACCTAAATGATTATTTGTTTCTCAAGCGGTCAAAATACATACAATAGATTTTATCGGAAAGTAAAAATCCACCTGCAT
>NZ_JPQB01000021.1:0-1860 GCF_000740665.1 Vibrio sp. B183
TAAAAAATGTATGGTCTGCTCCGTTTTTGCAAGTAAAAGCTCGCTGTCAGAATACGTTTGTGTCAATGTATCCGGCCTGTTTGTGAACTATCTAGTGTTCTGGCCTTGATGGGATCCGCACGTTGTTGTCCTAATAAAGCGCTCAGTCATAAAAGACTGCTTTTTTAGCCAGGCTTCAACATCGTGGGTTGGTCTCTATCGGATAAGCCTGATGCTGAACTAGCTTCTAAAGCCTTGTATATGGCCTAGGAGCAACGGAGGCGACCTAAGAACGTGATGTTTCATTCAGATCAAGGATGCCAGTACAACAGTCGTAAATTTCGTCAAAGACTTTGGCGATATCGCATAACTCAAAGCATGAGTTGTCGGGGTAACTGTTGGGATATAGAGGATATACTCGATCATACTGACGGTGAAGATTTGACCCGTGCTGGGATTGATCAAGTATCTTTGTGTTGACCTGTCGATCTTCATTTGTCAGTAATTTCATTTCAATCAGTGCCAGTGACCTAATAGGAGCATTGTGCTGCATCGTCTGTGTCCAGTCCTGTCACTGTAACTATGAGGTTGAGTTGATATGAACTGTAATGACATTTCTAATAATTTAACATTAGGCGTTGATACGCATCTTGATAACCATGTTGCAGTGCTTGTTAACAGCATCGGTCAGGTTATCGATACCCAAGAGTTTATCGTAAATTCAAGTGGTTATGAACAGCTATACAAATGGTGTAAATCTTTTGGAACGGTGAAGCAAGCAGGCATAGAAGGCACTGGGACTTATGGTGCAGGCTTATGTAAATTCTTACAACAGAAGCAAATAAAAGTATTTGAAGTAAATAGACCCAATAGAGCAATGCGTAGACTGAGGGGTAAGTCAGATCCAACTGATGCTGAGAGTGCCGCTCGTTCAGTTTTAGCTAATGAATCTACAGCAATCCCTAAATCTCATGATGGCGTTGTTGAAGCTATGAGGTTCTTAGTTGTTGCCAGAAAGAGTTCTGTAAAAGCTAAAACACAAGCGATGAACCAAATACGTGCTTTATTGGTTACTGCACCTGAACATATACGAGAAAAATGTTATTTACCGTCAAGTTATCAATGTGTCATGGCATGTAAAGGAATTAAAGCATCTCCAGGCAGTTTGCTGGAGTCGACATTAGTGTCGATGCTAACTTTGCTTTCAGAGCGCTGGGAAGCTTTGTCAAAAGAATTAAAATCAATTGATAAGCAACTTAAAGCGTTGACATCTTCGTCTGCTTCAACGCTTTTAGAGTAATATGGTGTTGGGAGCTATGTTGCTGCCACATTGCTTGTCGCTGCTGGCGATAACCCTGAGTGCTTAAAAAAAGAATCTTCGTTTGCTGCCTTATGTGGAGTGACCCCATTGGAGGCGTCTTCTGGTAAGAATCAACGCCACAGACTGAATAGAGGTGGTGCGAGAGATGCAAACAATGCTCTTTGGACTGTCACATTGATACGTATGAGAAATGATTTTAGAACGAGGAAATATGTAGAAAAGCGACTGCAAGAAGGAAAAACAAATAGAGAAATTCAGCGGTGTTTGAAACGTTATATCGCTAGGGAGTTATACCCCATTATAGTATCTGACTTATCACAGCTCAGTTGAACTTGACATAGGAGCGTCAATGCTCCAATGGAGAGGCTATTTAGAAGCCTGAAAACTGAATGGGTACCCGCAACGGGTTATTTGACTCAAGCTCAAGCGAAGAGAGATATCAGCTACTACTTGATGGACTACTACAACCGACAACGGCCTCATCAAGCAAATGATGGGCTGTCACCAGTAAATGCCGAAAATCGGCTTAAATCTGTGTCCGGAATTTGTTGACCACTACA
>NZ_JPQB01000022.1:0-79802 GCF_000740665.1 Vibrio sp. B183
TTGAAACCTAATTTGATACCGAAGTATCTAATTGGATTATCATCAACGAGTGCCCACACAGATTGATAGGTTTATATTGTTAAAGAGCATTCGTTTTAAGCCTTGCTCAAAACGGACGGCCATTTTAGCGAGATAAAGCTTAGTGTCAACCACTTTTTTCAAACTTATTTTCAAGTGTTTCCACTTGGCTAATCGACCTTGCTAACTGAGTTTTATTGTTTCGAAACAGAAGCTTCGAAGCGTTCCCGTGTCAGCGAGGGGGCATTATAGAGATCGAAATAATCTTGGCAACCCCTTTTATGCATTTTTTTACGTTTTTTTGCCTTTCGGTTAATCTTTAAGCCCAAACGGCCAAATTCCAACCTTATTTTCACAAATTGCTAAACTTTTGGGCAAATAAGGCGACTTTTTTCCAGTTGGTATATTCAACTTCTTTACTGGTGTCGGTCTCGCCGCCAGTCATACTCATGATGAATTTAATCATCATTTTATCGAACCAGTTATAGCGAGGGTAATAAAGCGCACCAGCAAACACACCTATCAGCTCCGGCTTCCAAGGCGATTTGACTAAGAACTTGCGAATGTAAGCACTGCCTTCCGGTGTATCCTTACCTTGGTCTTCTTTTCTGGCGGTTAAATTCACGCAGAAAAAACCGACCTTACCGGACTCCAGTTTCTCTTTGTGTCGCTCAATAAATTGATATAAGCGCTTGTTCAAATGCCCGTACCGTATTGAAGCACCGATCAACACTTTGTCGTATTGCTCAAAGTCGATGTGCTCTGCGCTATGCAAATCGAGTGTTTCCACAGTCAGGTGTGAAAGCTCTTGCTCAATATATCGAAGAATCTTTTTTGTCTGCCCTTCACGAGAAGAATAGAGAAATAGTGCTTTAGTCACGAAAGCTCCTTAGCTGCGCCAAAAAGTCGGAGTTAGTAGAATCAATAAGGTGAAGATCTCAAGGCGCCCAAATAGCATAGAGACAATCAGTACCCATTTGGCCTTGTCGTTCACGTCGCCGAAATGCAACGCCACCTCTCCTAGACCTGGCCCTAGGTTGTTGAGTGTTGCTGCCACAGCAGAGAAAGCGCTGAGCTCATCCATACCTGTTGCAATCAGACCCAGCATACATACTACAAAGACCAGCGCGTAGGCGGAGAAGAAACCCCATACCGCATCGACCACACGTTGAGACAAGGCGGTCCCGCCAACTTTGATGGTATAGACAGCTCTCGGGTGTACTAAACGCTTTAACTCACGCGCACCTTGCAGGGTGAGTAATAAGATACGTATGACTTTCATACCTCCCCCCGTGGAACCAGCACAGCCGCCAATAAAAGAAGAGAATAACAACAATACAGGTAGAAACAGAGGCCACTCTGAAAAGCCAGTTGTCGTAAAACCGGCTGTGGTTGAAATAGACACAGTCTGGAACAGCGCCTGATCGAACGCATCATACACGGAATCGTAGGAATGGTGATTCAGCAAGATAAGGAAGCACACGACAAAGAGTAGTGCTTGTATAAAGATGAAGGCGCGAAACTCAGGGTCTTTCCAATAGTATTTAGGATGAACCCCACCGGATGCAAACGCAGCAAAGTGCAAAGAATAGTTACACGCCGAGATTAACAAGAACACCACGGTAATCATGTTAATTGCGTAGCTATCAAAATAGCCCATACTGGCATCATGAGTTGAAAAGCCGCCAATTGCGATGGTCGAAAAGCTATGACCAATGGCGTCAAACGGCGTCATGCCTGCTAACCAGAATGCCAAGGCACACGCGATCGTTAAACTCAGATAGATGTACCACAGCGCTTTCGCCGTTTCAGCAATTCGCGGTGTCATCTTACTGTCTTTGACTGGCCCGGGAATCTCCGCGCGGTAAAGCTGCATACCACCGATACCTAGTACAGGCAGAATTGCCACAGCAAGTACGATGATTCCCATCCCACCAAACCATTGAAGAAACTGCCGATAGAAGAGCAAGGCTTTAGGCAACTCATCGAGGCCGACAATGACGGTAGCCCCCGTCGTCGTCAGAGCGGAGAACGATTCAAAAAAGGCATCAGTCACCGATACGTTCGGGTTATCAGAGAGCAAAAAGGGAATTGAACCGGCACTGCCAATTACCGTCCAGAACAGAACCACGATCAGGAAACCATCGCGTGCTTTAAGTTCATGCTTGTGGCGACGATTGGGCCACCAGCAAATGGCACCACAGATAAACAGGACAAAGAAAGTCGTGACAAATGGCACACCCGCACCGTCACGATAAATTAACGCGACCAGCGCTGGGGCTAGCATTGAGACACTAAAAAGGGCGAGCAATAGCCCGACAATCCGAATAATTGAACGAAACTGCATGAATTGATGATTACTGAAGCTGAGCTTCCGACTTCCTGATTATCTTTATTTTCCGTCTAAAGGGGTCACCAAGGCTTTGGCACCACTTTTATTGATTATGGTTTGGGTAAAGTAACTCACATAGCGAAGCTCGATTTCCACGACCATCTTTACTTGTTCACTATAGTCAGTCTCCACTTCTTGCGCGCTAAATTGCGGCAGTAAGGCCTGAACAATAGCAATAAAGCCATAGTCTAACTCCAGTAATAGCTTTGTGGTTATTTTTTTCTCAATTGTTTGAAGCGACTTGAGCGCCTGCTGGACACCGCCGCCATACGCTTTTACTAAACCACCCGTACCAAGTTTGATTCCCCCCGAGTATCGGGTCACCACTGCCGTAATCTCGCCCACTCCAGACCCAGACAGTTGAGCTAAAATGGGTTTGCCTGCCGTCCCTGAAGGCTCGCCATCGTCACTGAATCCCCATTTCATAGAGTCTTCTGGCCGACCTGCTACGAACCCCCAGCAGTTATGCCTCGCATCTGAATGCTGAGCTTTTACCTGCTCGACAAACGCCTTGGCGGCCTCTATCGAAGGGGTATGCGCTAGCTGAGTAATAAATACACTTTTCTTAATTTCTTCTTCAAATAGAGCAAGTTGAGCAGGGATAAGATAGGGCTGGTCGTTCATATTATAGGGTCACTTTTTACTATCATGTCAGTTTATCATGCTCGCCTAATAAGAGCCCTTAAAAGATCGGCCACAGCGCACAATGTTAAACACTTGTTTAAAAAATGTATTGAATTTAATTCTGGCTGAGTCCACACTGAAATAACTGGTCTAACCAGAATAAAAATAAAGCGACATTTCTATATGCTGGCCCACAAGCCGTGTGCTTGAGGCCGGTATACGCGCAATCCCAAGATTGTATGTCATGGAGATAGATAATGATTTACCAAGCCGAAACCCTACAGGTAAAGGAATTACACGACGGTATCGCTGAGCTAAGTTTCTGCTCACCAAATTCTGTCAACAAGCTCGACCTAGCCACACTGGAATCACTCGATAAAGCTCTCGATGCACTGAATGCACATCAGGGTCTAAAAGGTCTATTACTGACTTCAGATAAAGATGCTTTCATTGTCGGCGCAGACATCACCGAATTCTTAGGCCTATTTGCCAAAGAAGAAGCCGAACTCGATAAGTGGCTGCAATTTGCTAACAGCATCTTCAATAAGCTTGAAGATTTGCCTGTACCAACCATTTCTGTGCTGAAAGGTCATACTCTTGGTGGCGGATGTGAGTGTGTACTTGCTACTGACATGCGCATTGGTGACAAAACCACCAGCATTGGCTTACCAGAAACTAAACTCGGTATCATGCCTGGTTTTGGCGGCTGTGTACGCCTACCTCGCGTCATTGGTGCTGACAGTGCAATGGAAATCATCACACAAGGTAAAGCTTGCCGCGCAGACGAAGCACTAAAAATTGGTCTACTAGACGCTGTTGTCGACAGTGAATCACTGTATGAATCCGCGCTAGCAACACTTACACAAGCAATTAATGAGAAGCTTGATTGGCAGCAGCGCCGTAAACAAAAAACCTCTGCACTTACTCTGAGTAAGTTAGAAGCGATGATGAGCTTCACGATGGCGAAAGGCCTAGTGGCACAAAAAGCAGGCCCACACTACCCTGCACCAATGAAAGCGGTCATCGCCATTGAAGAAGGTTCACGTTTTGCACGTAACGAAGCCCTAGATATTGAGCGTAAGTACTTCATCAAACTGGCTAAGTCCGAAGAAGCGAAAGCGCTGGTTGGCCTTTTCCTTAACGATCAGTACATCAAGGGTATTGCCAAGAATGCGGCAAAACACGCCAACAAACAAACTGAACGCGCAGCCGTGCTCGGCGCGGGTATTATGGGTGGCGGTATTGCTTACCAGTCTGCTCTGAAAGGCGTGCCGGTCATGATGAAGGACATTGCTCAGGCATCTTTAGACCTCGGTATGACAGAGGCATCCAAGCTGCTTAATAAGCGTTTGTCACGCGGCCGTATCGATGGATTTAAGATGGCAGGTATTCTGGCATCAATTACTCCTAGCCTGCATTACGCGGGGATTGAAAATTCGGATGTGATTGTTGAAGCCGTGGTAGAAAACCCGAAAGTAAAAGCCGCAGTATTGAGTGAAGTAGAACAACAGGTCAGCGAAGATACTGTTATCACTTCCAATACTTCAACGATCCCAATTAACTTGCTGGCTAAGTCGCTTCAGCGCCCAGAAAATTTCTGTGGTATGCACTTCTTCAACCCAGTGCATCGTATGCCTCTCGTCGAGATCATTCGTGGTGAGCACACCTCTGATGAGACCATTAATCGTGTTGTTGCTTACGCCGCTAAGATGGGTAAATCACCAATCGTGGTCAATGACTGCCCAGGCTTCTTCGTTAACCGCGTACTCTTCCCGTACTTTGGCGGTTTCAGCATGCTACTTCGTGATGGCGCGGACTTTACTAAGGTCGACAAAATCATGGAGCGCCAGTTTGGCTGGCCAATGGGCCCTGCTTACCTACTGGACGTAGTGGGTATTGATACCGCACACCACGCACAGGAAGTCATGGCGCAAGGTTTCCCTGAGCGCATGGGTAAGTCAGCTCGCGATGCGATTGATGCTCTGTTCGACGCCAATAAATACGGACAGAAGAATGGTAGCGGTTTCTACAGCTACAGCGTAGATAAGCGCGGTAAACCGAAAAAGACCTTTAGTGACGAGATTTTACCGATTTTGTCTGAGGTATGCAGCCAAGCTCAAGAGTTCGACGATCAAACCATCATTCAACGTATGATGATTCCAATGATCAACGAAGTCGTGCTGTGTTTACAGGAAGGCATTATTGCTTCTCCGCAGGAAGCTGACATGGCATTGGTATACGGTCTGGGCTTCCCTCCATTCCGCGGCGGTGTGTTCCGCTACCTAGATAGTGTGGGCATCGCTGAGTTTGTTGCGATGGCAGAGCAGCACCAAGGCCTTGGTGCTATGTATCAGGTTCCACAAATGCTGATTGATATGGCTGCCAAAGGCGAAACCTTCTATGGCACTCAGCAACACGGTTCTATCTAAGGAGATTCCCAAATGGCTTTACAAACAAGAAACGTCGTTGTCGTAGATTGTCTGCGTACACCAATGGGGCGCTCTAAAGGTGGCGCTTTCCGACACACACGTGCTGAAGATTTATCAGCACATCTGATGAAAGGGATTCTGGCTCGTAACCCTCAGGTTAATCCGAGCGAAATTGAAGACATCTACTGGGGCTGTGTTCAGCAGACTCTAGAACAAGGCTTTAACGTTGCCCGTAATGCCGCCTTGCTGGCGGGGCTACCGATTGAGATCGGTGCTGTGACCGTCAACCGCTTATGTGGTTCTTCCATGCAAGCATTGCATGACGGGACTCGCGCTATCATGACAGGTGATGCAGAAATCTGCCTGATTGGTGGTGTTGAGCACATGGGCCACGTGCCGATGAATCACGGTGTTGATTTCCACCCCGGTATGTCTAAAAACGTCGCGAAAGCAGCAGGCATGATGGGTCTGACAGCCGAAATGCTGGGTAAGCTGCACGGCATTAGCCGTGAACAGCAAGACGAGTTTGCGGCACGCTCTCATGCTCGCGCTCACGCCGCTACAGTTGAAGGTCGCTTTAAAAGTGAAATTCTGCCAACTGAAGGTCACGCAGCAGACGGCACCTTGTTCACACTAGACCACGATGAAGTGATTCGTCCAGAAACATCAGTAGAAGGGCTTTCTCAGCTTCGTCCGGTATTTGACCCTGCGAATGGTACAGTCACAGCAGGTACATCATCCGCGCTTTCAGACGGCGCGTCTGCAATGCTGATCATGAGTGAAGACAAAGCCAATGAACTCGGACTTACGATTCGAGCTCGTATCAAAGGGATGGCGATTGCGGGCTGCGATCCTTCTATCATGGGCTATGGCCCAGTACCTGCGACGCAAAAAGCACTAAAACGTGCTGGCCTGTCAATTGAAGATATGGATGTGGTTGAGCTCAACGAAGCCTTCGCAGCACAGTCACTACCATGTGCGAAAGACTTGGGTCTGCTAGATGTGATGGATGAGAAGGTCAACCTTAACGGTGGTGCCATTGCACTAGGCCACCCATTAGGTTGTTCTGGCTCACGCATCTCAACCACACTGATCAACTTGATGGAGTCAAAAGACGCCAAGTATGGTTTAGCGACCATGTGTATCGGTCTGGGTCAGGGCATTGCGACTGTGTTTGAACGCCCTTAGATGCGTTGCTTAACATAACAAAGGCCAGCAAATGCTGGCCTTTTTTTACCTGAATTTATTTACCTAAATTCTAAGCTGGATTTTCTTCCAGCTCCACGACTTCTAGACCGGGCTTCTTATGTGTCCGGTATTCGTCATAGTTTACGACCCGGCTTCGGCCTAAATCTTTCGCCATATACAGAGCCTGATCAGCCATCTTGACTAGAGACTCCATATCTGAGGACGGTTTTGGATATGTTGAGACACCAATCGACACACCAAGCTGACCCAAAGATAAGCCTTTATGTTCCAGATGCAGTGAGCGCACTGCTTCACAAAGGGTATTGGCAAACTCAGTCGCCTGCTTCATATTCGATTGCGGAAGCAACACCGCCAGCTCTTCACCACCTAAACGACAGGCAATCTCATCATCCCCGACACTACGCTTCAGCAAGGCACTGATTTCCTTAAGAACAAAGTCTCCAGCATCATGACCAAAGTTATCGTTAAAGCGTTTAAAGTGGTCTAAATCAAGCATCAGCAATGACAGCGGCTGCTCTGACGTTGCTGAGTTCATCGCATGCTCAGTCAGTTTTTGCTCGAAGAATCGACGATTAAACAGACCCGTTAATGGATCGCTCAATGCCTGAGAACGCAATTTCTCTTGGAGACTCAAATTCGCCAAGGCTAAGCCTAAATGTTCAGCCACGCTGAATGCCAGCTGTTCAGTAATCTCATCGATCTCAACCTCACTCGAACCAAAATAGAGATGCATGATACCTATGGTATTTCCGTGTGCCGTAAGTGGGATACACAGGGTTTGATTGTCTCCCACGTTTTCCATATGTTCACAAGATAAAGTGTGGAATTCATCATTAGATTGATACACCCGCCCTTTACGCAATGACCAGCACTCATCGGGAGCAAAGCTGCGGCTACCTGGCCACTCTTCCCCCCAGTCAAGCTGAGTCACAAGCTGATTACGCGACGCACGCATCAGTGACACGCTACCATTCACATTGCCAAGAATTCTCGGTAGGACATCGGAGACTATTTTCTGCGCTTCAACCATGTTGTTGCAGGCGGCAAGCATATTGGCGAGCCGATGCATCAGTTCAATCTCATTGGTACGCTGGCGAATGCGCTCATCTTGCTTGGTTTGTTCTTCTTCAACCCGTAAGTTGATTCGTCGATTGCTGAGATAGGAGGTGCCAACCAAAAAGCCGATACTGAGTATGACCATAATCGTCAGAATGGTCATCAGTTCAAAAGTCATCTGCTTTAAGTGGTACATAGGCGAAGACAAAACAATCACAAAGTCATTGCCATTGATGCTTTCTTTTTTCGAGTAGTAGATGCGATCCGTTGATGTCACGGTACTGAAGCGAACATCACTGCCTTCACCTGTTTCCAGCGCTTGCTGGAAGTCAGGACGGTTAGCATGATTCTCTACTCGCGCTAACGCGTGATCGGATAAGTCAGTATCAGCTATCACAACACCGGTAGGATCAATCACCTGAATACGCATTTGAGTATTAGCTTGGGTCAGATCGCCAATGTAATCATCGACATCTAGCTCAGGAGTGAACTTAGCGCTGTCTTCACGAATGACATAAATGACATCCGACATCAGCGAAATAAGATGTGAACGTTCGCGCTCTATGACTAAACGTTCCAAGGTGATGTAAAAGCCGTACAACCCAACCAGCATAGAAACCGACAAGGTCAAAATAGGCAGTACCTGCCATTTTTTGTCTACTATCCTCAAACTGCAGTACCTTAACAATTTACAGAATCATGTATTGGATAGTATCAAGCTGCTTGTAAATAACAATCTGCTAACATTAACAATTTGAATCTGGTTCAATTTGATGCATAACGCAGCCAGTCGTTGTGTAACTTATCCCCGCTACCAAGGTAGTCCACCATCCACTGAATCAATTTGTGATTGTCATCTTTGCGCCAAACTAGGCAGCAGCGGCTGATCGGCGTGTCATCTGGTAATAACTTCTCAACCAGCTGGCCTTCATGGATCAATGGCATCGCGATATGACGCGGCATATAGCCCACGCCGACCCCATTTTTTAAGCACTCGATGGCACTGTACCAGTTAGGCAGCAGCAAACGGCGCTGGTGAGGATAATGACCAGTGTGACGTTTGGGCAGTACATTGGAAGTATCATCAAGGCATATTGCTGGAAACTGGCTGACAAACTCTTCCGTCAGATTTTGCTGGCGTACACAAGCGTGGCTAGGTGAAGCGACAAATGCCCAATCTAGGACTCCCATATCCCGGACTTCAAAATCTCCGCCAACGGGAATCGCCGACGTCGCGCCAATGACAATATCGGCTCTGCCCTGAGAGATGGCTTCCCAAGAACCGTTGAACACTTCCATATTGATCTGCAGCTCAGCGTAAGGAAAGGTCTGATAAAAATCTTCTATCAATGGCTTGAGGCGCTCCAGTTTAACGACATTATCTAACGTCAGTTTGAGTGTTTTTTGCCAGCCGTGCGCTGCGCGCTTGGTTTGCGATTTCACTTCTTCCATCTGTCGAAGCATTGCCCTGGCCTGTTCAAGAAATACTTCACCCGCAGGCGTCAGTTCCACCTTTCTGGGTAAACGACGAAACAGCACTACATCCAATTCCTGCTCCATTTGGCGAATACTGTAGCTGATGGCAGATGGTACTTTGTGCAAGACCTCCGCTGCCGCTGTAAAGCTGCCTAGGCGAGCCACCGTATCCACCAGCTCTAACGAAGTTTGAGAAAATACACTCATAACCACCTTTCAAATTTTTTGATGAATAACCGCAAATTTTAGCGTTTCAAATTCACTATCACGAAAAATAGAATAGCAAAGTTAATAAAAAGGTTGGTGACAACTTATAACAATCAGTGAATTTTTTTGAATGGAAAGATGATGAAAATCTCTAAATTGCAACTTTTCTATTTAGCCTCGTTATCAATGCTAGGTTTTATTGCTACAGATATGTACTTACCCGCCTTCAAAGCAATGGAAGGTGACTTTGCTACTGGTCCAGAGCAAATTGCACTCTCATTAACTGTATTTCTGGTCGGTATGGCGATTGGCCAGCTTTTATGGGGACTGGCATCGGACAAATTTGGACATCGAAATACGCTAGCCGCTGGTTTAGGTTTATTTACCGTGGCCTCTTTCGGTCTCGCTTTCAGCGATCAAGTCTGGCAATTGCTGACACTGCGCTTTATTCAGGCTATTGGTGTCTGCGCTCCTGCGGTGATCTGGCAAGCCATGGTCATCAAACGTTACTCCAGCAGCAGCCAACAAATCTTCGCCACCATTATGCCGTTAGTGGCACTATCTCCCGCTCTAGCACCGCAGTTGGGTGTTGTACTGGCTGATAACTTCGGCTGGCACAGTATTTTTGTTGCCCTAACGCTAATGGGTTTGTTGCTGGTAGCCACGACGATGGCACAAAGCAATGAAAAGGAGCCAGCTAAACAGACTAGCATGAGTTCAGACATCAAAGCGCTAGTGGGCTCCAAGACTTATTTGGGCAACGTTATGATGTTTGCTACGGCGTCAGCTGCATTCTTCGCGTACCTGACCGGTATGCCGGAAATCATGGCTCAGCTTGGCTACGAAGCCAAAGATATCGGTCTAAGTTTTATTCCGCAGACGATCGCCTTTATGGCTGGTGGCTACCTAGGTAAAAAAGGGGTGGCCAAATATGGGGATGAAAAAGTACTGCGTCAGTTGATTGGTTTATTCAGTGTCGCTTCACTGCTCGTGTTTATCGCCTCACAATGGCAGCTAACATCCATCTGGCCGATTCTTGCACCCTTCTGCTTGATTGCCGTTGCTAACGGTGCGCTTTACCCGATTGTCGTCAACCGTGCATTAGCCAGCGCTAAGCAGAGCCCAGCCACTGCAGCAGGGCTGCAAAATAGCTTGCAGATCTGCGTCAGCAGTCTCGCCAGTGCGTTAGTCGCGGCGATGGCCAGCCAAGCTCAAGTAGTCACAGGTATCGCTATCGTGATTTGTATGAGTGGTCTATGGCTTGGTTACATTGTTTCTAACCGTCAATTGTCAGAACAGTTTACCGCCCCCGACAATTCTCGTGTCGTCAGTGACGAGTAACCTATTAAAAAGAGCCGCGTTGTGCGGCTCTTTTTCTACAAAGCAATTACTTGCTCTTCAATCCCCACTTCTCAGCAGTTTGTTTGAAAAAGCCTTGGGTCTTTTTCAGTTCTACCCAGTGGTTAATGTAGTTAATCCATACTTGGTCGTCCTGCGGTAGCAGCATCGCAATCGGCGTAGGTTTGCGTGGCTCTTTTACAGGCACAATAGCCAGTTGTTTAAATTTCTCGACTAACGTGGCTGCTTCAACGTTCGACGTCACAGACACATCTGCACGGCGAGCTAGTAACTCTTGGAAATCTCGAGCTGGCGCTTCAATCACAATGTGTTTTGCCGAAGGAAAGAATTCTTTCACCATCTTTTCTTGCACCGTACCCAATGTCGCTGCAACTTTTACCTCTGCTTTGTCAAAATCACTCCAGTCTGAGAATTTTTGCAGATCTTTTTTCTGTACCACAGGCACAAACGCCAGATAGAAGTACGGTTGGCTGTAGCCAGCTACCTTAGCGCGAGACATATTCAGAGAGGCACTGCCCGTAATATCATACTTATTGGCGGTAATGCCGTTGACCAGTGTTTTCCAATCCGTTGCAACATATTCAACCTTGACGCCTAAATCTTTGGCTAGCTCAGTGGTCACGTCGATATCAAAGCCTCGATAGCTATTGGTAGCTGGATCTTTCATCGTCATCGGATTCCAGTCCCCGGTCGTCCCTACTCGTAGCACCCCGCTATCTAGAATCTCATGGAGTCGGCTTGTCTCGGCCGCCGCCTGACCGATTGATAAAATACACAGTCCGAGTGCTAGGATGAACTTGTTCATTTAATCTTCCTTAAAGTTATTACGCTCTGTGATAGTTCACTGCTAACATAGCAGCAACAAAGCAGTTTTTTTAGACAATACAGGATGTAATGTGACCTATCGTTATTTCTGGCTGGCAACCATTCTCCTTCTCACCGGCTGTAGTGACTATCAATGGGGATGGTATGTACTCGATCCTTCAACGGAGCAAGGCCAGACAAACCTGAAGTTTCTGAGTGCCGGCTTTTACGACACCATCACGATTTCTCTGTTGAGCATGGCTTTGGCAATGCTAATAGGTTTGTTGGTCGCCCTACCTTCATTGTCAAACTCAAGATGGCTCTATGGTCTCAATAGAGTTTATGTTGAGGTCATCCGCTCGATTCCTGTGCTGGTACTGCTGTTGTGGGTATATTACGGCCTACCAACACTGCTGGATATCTCACTCGATCATTTTTGGGCAGGTGTCATCGCCCTGACAGTTGCAGAAAGTGCTTTCATGGCGGAAGTTTTTCGCGGTGGGATCCAATCCATTGCCAAGGGGCAGCACGAGGCTGCAGAGTCACTCGGACTGAATTACTGGCAAAAAATGCGCTTGGTCATACTTCCACAAGCATTTAGACAAATCCTGCCACCACTAGGTAACCAGTTCGTCTACATATTGAAAATGAGCTCGTTGGTCAGCGTGATTGGACTGAGTGATTTAACGCGGCGGGCAAATGAGCTGGTGGTCAATGAGTATTTGCCTCTTGAGATTTATACCTTTCTGGTACTGGAGTATCTGATTTTAATTCTGTTGGTATCGCAGGCAGTAAGGTGGCTAGAGCGACGTATTGCTATTCCAAGTAACTAGCTATAAAAAACGCCGCAATCAGCGGCGTTTTTTAATAATTGAGGTTTACTTTTGTTTCACTGGGCGCTGCCAGCCTGTGATTTTGCGCTCTTTCGCGCGAGTAATCACTAACTCTCCTTCTGCAACGTCTTTAGTTAATGTCGTGCCAGCGCCGACGGTTGAACCATCCGCGATAGTAACAGGAGCCACCAGCTGACTGTCAGAGCCAATAAACACATCGTTACCGATGATGGTCTTAAATTTATTTGCGCCATCATAGTTACAAGTGATCGTGCCTGCACCAATATTTGTGCGTTGACCAATTTCCGCATCACCCAAATAGGTCAGGTGATTTGCTTTAGAACCCTCGCCAATGCGTGCATTCTTCACTTCAACAAAGTTGCCTACATGAGAGTCATTACGCATCTCTGCACCTGGGCGTAAACGTGTGAACGGACCAACTGTACACTCTTCACCAACCGTCGCGCCTTCAATCACACTGTAAGGACGAATTACACTATTGTCATCGATTTCACAATCTTTCAGTACACTTCCAGTACCAATGATCACGTTGTCGCCCAAGGTTACTTTGCCTTCAATGATGACGTTGGTATCGATTTCACAATCCATACCACACTGCAACTCACCGCGCAGATCAAAACGTGCCGGATCACGTAACATGACGCCCTGCTCCAACAACTTTTGAGCTTGCATAGACTGAAAAGCACGCTCTAAACGAGCTAACTGAGCACGGTCGTTAACGCCTTCTACTTCAATTGGGTTTACTGGATGCACGGCTTCCACTGCACGGCCTTCATCATGAGCCGCAGCAATCACATCTGTTAAGTAATATTCGCCCTGAGCATTATTATTATTCAGGCCAGATAACCAGCGTTTAAGATCACCGCCAGTTGCGACCATCACACCAGTGTTGATCTCTTTAATCAGTTTCTGCTCTTCAGTCGCATCTTTCTGTTCAACGATCGCGACCACAGGGCCATTCTTACGTACAATGCGCCCGTAACCCATTGGGTTATCCAGTACCACCGTCAGCAGCGCGATACCGCCTGTAGGCTGTGCGTCCAATAGGCTTTCGATTGTCTCTTCTGAGATCAACGGTACATCACCATAAAGAACAAGGATCTTCTCGTCATCTTCAAACTGAGGAGAAGCCTGATCCACCGCGTGTCCTGTCCCTAGCTGATCAGCTTGCAGAACCCAGTTCACGGACTCCTCTGCCAGCTCAGCCTGCATCTGATCACCGCCGTGGCCGTAAACCAAATGAATATTCTGCGCGCCTAAACCAGAACAGGTATCAATCACGTGTTTGGCCATGGGTTTACCCGCCAAGGTATGCAGTACTTTTGGCTTGTTCGAGTACATGCGAGTTCCTTTACCCGCTGCGAGGATCACCGCGCTAAATTTCATTCAGTAACCTATATGTGCTTGTTGTAAAACTGAGGGGTATTCTAGACACTAATCAAGAATTAGTTAATTGATCTGGAAAAATTTCTGTTAAAAATTAAACAAAAAGGCGGTCATATGACCGCCTTTATCATTTTTAAAACACCGTAATAAAATTAACGGCGTTTTTTTGTCAGCTCGATAACACGTAGCTGAGCAATGGCTTTCGCCAGCTCACTGGCCGCTTGAGCGAAGTCCATATCGCCGTGCTGATTCTGGATACTCTCCTCAGCGCGACGCTTGGCTTCTTCTGCCTTCGCTGCGTCTAGTTCTTCACCACGGATAGCCGTATCAGCCAGTACAGTCGCTGTACCTGGCTGAACTTCCACCATACCACCAGAAACATAAATGATTTCTTCGTGGCCGTGCTGTTTCACAATACGCACCATACCAGGCTTGATAGCGGTCAGTAGCGGAGTGTGGCCGTGGAAAATACCCAGCTCACCTTCGCTACCGGTCACCTGAAACGTTTCAACACGACCAGAGAAGATTTTCTTCTCAGCGCTTACCACGTCTAGGTGAAAGGTTATTGGTGCCATATCGCCTCCTAGTTAGCCTTATAGCTTCTTCGCATTCTCGATAGCATCGTCAATTGCACCACAGTACATGAACGCTTGCTCTGGAATGTCGTCGTAATCACCAGCTAGTAGACCTTTGAAGCCACGTAGAGTCTCTTTAAGAGGTACGTAGATACCTGGGTCACCAGTGAATACTTCCGCTACGTGGTAAGGCTGAGTTAGGAAACGCTCAATCTTACGTGCACGAGATACAACTTGCTTATCTTCTTCAGATAGCTCGTCCATACCTAGGATCGCGATGATGTCTTTCAGCTCTTTGTAGCGCTGAAGTGTCTGCTGAACGTTACGAGCGATGTCGTAATGCTCTTGACCTACAACTAGAGGGTCAAGCTGACGAGACGTTGAATCTAGTGGGTCGATCGCTGGGTATAGACCCATCGCAGCGATGTTACGGTTAAGTACAACCGTTGCATCCAAGTGCGCGAACGTTGTTGCAGGAGACGGGTCAGTCAAGTCATCCGCAGGTACGTATACCGCCTGTACAGACGTGATAGAACCTTGCTTAGTTGACGTGATACGCTCCTGAAGTACACCCATTTCCTCTGCTAGAGTAGGCTGGTAACCTACCGCAGATGGCATACGACCTAGAAGTGCTGATACTTCTGTACCCGCTAGTGTGTAACGGTAGATATTATCAACGAACAGCAGAACGTCACGACCTTCGTCACGGAAACGTTCAGCCATTGTTAGACCAGTCAGTGCAACACGTAGACGGTTACCTGGTGGCTCGTTCATCTGACCGTAAACCATCGCTACTTTTGATTCTTCAGGTTTTTCAACGTTTACAACGCCAGCTTCCTGCATTTCAAAGTAGAAATCGTTACCTTCACGAGTACGCTCACCAACACCTGCAAATACAGATAGACCAGAGTGTTGTAGTGCGATGTTGTTGATAAGTTCCATCATGTTAACGGTCTTACCTACACCTGCACCACCGAATAGACCGATTTTACCACCCTTAGCGAATGGACAAACTAGGTCGATTACTTTCACGCCAGTTTCTAGTAGAGCTGTTTCGTTTGATTGCTCTTCGTAGCTTGGTGCTTCACGGTGAATAGAGTAAGTCTCTTCTGCACCGATTTCACCACACTCGTCAATCGCGTCACCTAGAACGTTCATGATACGACCTAGGGTCTTAGTACCTACTGGTACCGAAATTGGAGCGCCAGTGTTAACCACTTCAACTCCACGACGTAAACCATCAGAGCTACCCATTACGATACAACGAACTACGCCACCGCCTAGCTGTTGTTGAACTTCAAGAACTAGACGCTCTTTTGAGTCCGTTACGTTTAGAGCGTCATATACACTAGGTACTTCGCTCTGTGGGAACTCTACGTCGACTACCGCACCGATGATCTGTACGATCTTACCTGTAGCCATCGTTAATCCTCTAAACTATTTCGTTTTACCTAAGCTTAAACCGCTGCAGCACCTGAAACGATTTCAGACAGTTCTTGTGTAATCGCAGCCTGACGGGCTTTGTTGTACACAAGTTCTAAGTCTTCAATCAGGTTGCTGGCGTTGTCTGTTGCAGCTTTCATCGCAATCATTCGAGCCGCTTGCTCACAAGCAAGATTCTCAACCACACCTTGGTATACCTGAGACTCTACGTAACGCACTAATAGTGCATCCAGCAGAGGTTGTGGCTCAGGTTCATAGATGTAGTCCCATGAGTGCTCACGCTGCATTTCTTCGCTATCTGATTTAGGCAAAGGTAGCAATTGATCGATCGTTGGTTCTTGAACCATGGTGTTCACAAATTTGTTGAACACTACATACAGACGGTCCAGTTCACCTTCATCGTATTTCTTCAGCATTACGCTTACAGAACCGATTAGGTCTTCTAAGCTTGGGCTATCGCCCAGACCAGAAACCTGCGCAGCGACTTTAGCGCCACTGTTGTTGAAAAACGCTGTAGCTTTTGAACCGACAACCGCCAGTTCCACTTCAGCACCTTTCTCTTTCCAAGCTTGCATGTCTATAACAGCTTTCTTGAACACGTTAATGTTCAAACCACCACACAAGCCGCGGTCTGTAGAAACGATGATGTAACCAACTCGCTTCGCTTCACGCTCTTCTAGGTACGGATGACGGTACTCTAGATTTGCGTTTGCCACGTGACCGATCACTTTACGCATTGTTTCAGCGTATGGACGAGAAGCTTCCATTGCATCTTGAGAACGACGCATTTTTGAAGCTGCTACCATTTCCATCGCTTTCGTAATTTTCTGAGTGCTTTTCACACTACCGATTTTATTACGTATCTCTTTTGCGCCGGCCATCGTTACTCTCCATTAGTTGGTGGCAGAGACTGCCACCGACCTATTACCAAGTTTGGGTTGCTTTGAAGTCGTCAGTCAGTTTCTTAAGCTGAGCTTCAACTTCATCATTGTAAGCACCCGTCTTGTCGATCTCAGACGCTAGTTCAGCGTATTGACCGCGAGCATACGATAGTAGAGCCGCCTCGAAATCTAGAACTTTGTTCAGTTCTACATCATCTAGGTAACCACGCTCTGCCGCGAAGATAGTTAGCGCTTGGTCAAATACAGACATTGGAGCGTACTGCTTCTGCTTCATTAGTTCTGTTACTTTCTGACCATGGTCTAGCTGTTTCTTCGTTGCTTCATCAAGATCAGATGAGAACTGTGCGAAAGCCGCTAGTTCACGGTATGCAGCAAGTGCTGTACGGATACCACCTGATAGTTTCTTGATGATTTTCGTCTGAGCTGAACCACCTACACGAGATACTGAGATACCTGGGTCAACTGCTGGACGAACACCTGCGTTGAATAGCTCAGTCTGTAGGAAGATCTGACCATCGGTAATCGAGATTACGTTAGTCGGTACGAATGCTGAAACGTCACCAGCTTGAGTTTCGATGATAGGAAGAGCAGTCAAAGAACCAGTCTTACCTTTCACTTCACCGTTAGTGAACTTTTCTACGTATTCTGCGCTTACACGAGCAGCACGCTCTAGTAGACGAGAGTGAAGGTAGAAAACATCACCAGGGAAGGCTTCACGACCCGGTGGACGTTTTAGTAGTAGAGAGATCTGACGGTAAGCGACAGCTTGCTTAGATAGGTCATCATAAACAATCAGTGCGTCTTCGCCGCGATCACGGAAGTATTCACCCATCGCACAACCTGCGTATGGCGCTAGGTATTGTAGCGCTGCAGATTCAGAAGCCGATGCAACGACAACGATAGTGTTTGCTAGCGCGCCGTGCTCTTCTAGTTTGCGAACTACGTTAGCGATAGTCGATGCTTTCTGACCGATTGCTACGTAGATTGAGAAAATACCAGAGTCTTTCTGGTTGATGATTGCATCGATCGCCATTGCTGTTTTACCAGTCTGACGGTCACCGATAACAAGCTCACGCTGACCACGACCGATTGGGATCATTGAGTCAACAGATTTGTAACCAGTTTGAACAGGCTGATCAACCGATTGACGGTCGATTACACCTGGTGCAATCACTTCTACAGGTGAAGACAGTTTCGCTTCGATTGGACCTTTACCATCGATAGGCTCACCTAGCGTGTTTACTACGCGACCTAGTAGTTCTGGACCAACTGGTACTTCAAGAATACGACCAGTACCTGTAACTTTCATGCCTTCCTTAAGGTCAGCATATGGGCCCATTACAACTGCACCAACCGAGTCACGCTCAAGGTTAAGTGCCAGTGCATAACGGCCACCCGGTAATTCAATCATTTCACCTTGCATCACGTCCGCTAGGCCGTGAATGCGGATGATACCATCGCTTACCGAAACGATAGTACCTTCATTGCGAGCTTCACTAACAACGTCGAAAGATTCGATACGCTGTTTGATTAGATCGCTGATTTCCGTGGAATTAAGTTGCATGCTCCAATCCCCATTAAGACTGCAATGCATCGCTCAGGCGGTTCAAACGACCACGCGCTGAGTCATCGATGACTAAGTCTCCGGCTCGAATAATCACCCCACCAAGTAGGGCCTCATCTACACTGCAATTCAGCTTAACTTTGCGTTCAAGACGCTGCTCAAGTTTGCTGCTGATACCTGCAAGCTGCTCATCAGAAAGGTCTGATGCTGAAATCACTTCAACATCCACTTCTTTCTCATGCTCTTTTTTCAGAGCAAAGAACTGTTCACAAACATCAGGAAGGGCCGCTAATCGGCCATTCTGTGCCATTACCTTCAATAGGTTTTGGCCATGAGCATCAACTTGATCGCCGCAAACTGCTACAAATACTTCTGCCAGTTTATCGGCAGAAACCGAACCCGTTAGGAGTTCGTGCATCTGTTCGTTTTTAGCTACTTCAGCAGCAAAAGAAAGCATCTGACCCCATTGGTCCAACGCGCCTTTTTCCACTGCAAAGTCGAATGCTGCTTTAGCATAGGGGCGTGCGATAGTAGTCAAATCAGACATAGGCGCCCCCAGACTTAAAGTTTTGCAGTAATGTTGTCGAGAATATCTTTGTGCGCATCTTTATCGATAGAACGCTCAATGATTTTCTCAGCACCAGCTACAGCCAGAGTTGCAACTTGTTTGCGCAGCTCATCGCGTGCACGGTTGCGTTCAGCTTCAAGTTCAGCTTCCGCCTGTGAAAGAATCTTCTGGCGTTCTGCCTGAGCTTCTTCACGAGCTTCATCTAGAATTTGAGCTTTACGCTTGTTCGCTTGCTCGATGACCTCTGTTGCTGTGCGCTTCGCTTCTTTCATCTGTTCAGAAGCGTTTGCTTGCGCTAGATCCAAGTCTTTTGCAGCACGTTCAGCTGCTTGTAGACCGTCAGCAATTTTTTTCTGACGCTCTTCGATCGCTTGCATCAATGGCGGCCATACATACTTCATGCAGAACCACACAAACAGTGCAAACGAGATTGCTTGACCTAGCAGAGTTGCGTTTATATTCACAACAGCTACCCCTTCTATTCGGACTTAGTATTAATCAATAACAAGCCAAAGCTTGTCGAAAGTTAAAAGTGATTAACCTAGTTGACCAACGAATGGGTTCGCGAATGTGAATAGAAGTGCGATTACGATACCGATCATTGGAACCGCATCAAGTAGACCCGCGATGATGAACATCTTAACTTGTAGCATAGGAGCCATTTCTGGTTGACGTGCTGCACCTTCAAGGAATTTACCACCTAGAAGTGCGAAACCAATCGCAGTACCAAGAGAAGCAAGACCGACGATAAGACCTACGGCGATTGCAGAAAAGCTCAGTAAAGTTTCCATTACTATCTCCAATTTATAGTTGTTGGCTAGTTGCCCAAATAAAAAGCTTTAAAAAAATTAATGATCACTGTCTTCGTGTGCCATTGACAGGTAAACAATTGTCAACATCATAAACACGAAGGCTTGAATCGTGATAACCAAGACATGGAAGATTGCCCACGGTAGTGAACCCATCCATTGCAAGTACCATGGTAGCATTGCCGCACAAAGAATGAATACAACCTCACCCGCGAACATGTTACCGAATAGACGCATACCAAGAGACAGAGGTTTCGCCAGTAGCGAGACCACTTCAATCAGTAGGTTAAACGGAATCATCAGTGGGTGATTGAATGGATGTAGTGCTAATTCTTTAGCGAATCCACCTAGACCTTTCACTTTGATGCTGTAGTAAATCATCAGAGCGAAAACGCCTAGAGCCATAGCCATGGTGATATTCACATCAGCAGACGGTACAACCTTAAGGTAAGGAATACCAAGCCAATGCTCTGCTGGGTAAGGTAAGAAGTCGATTGGCACTAAGTCCATCAAGTTCATTAAGAATACCCAACAAAAGATAGTCAGTGCTAAAGGCGCGATCAGTGGGTTGCGTCCATGGAACGTGTCTTTGACGTTTTCCGCGACAAATTCAACGATCATTTCTACAGCACACTGAAGCTTACCTGGTACACCCGCTGTTGTTCTCTTTGCTACCTTGTAAAAGATTCCTAGGAAAATTAAACCAGTAAACCAAGAAAAAAACAGGCTATCGATATGTACGTTCCAGAAACTTGCCTCCTCCGCTACAAGACCTAACTTATAAGTAGAAAGGTTTGTAAGGTGGTGGGAAATGTATCCGGACGCAGTTAGCGCTTCACCTGGCGCAGCCATAACTCATCCTATTTTTTGTTGTTAATGAATAGCACTGGCGCACAGATATTAATACCTAGAGCCAGCAAATAGGTTAGCTTAAGGGGAACAAGTTCCACCTGTATATACATGTAAGCAACGGAAAAAAGCGCCACTGTGATAAGGATTTTCAGTGCTTCACCAGCATAGAAAGAGTTCGCGATACGCTTTGCAGCGCGAGCCCCACCATACATGAAAGCAAACAATGCGAACACCGCATTCGCGACAACAAAAATGCCGCCACCAATCAGTGCTGAAAGCCCCCATTCAGCATTCACAGCCACTGCCATTCCTGCCGCCATTAGTGTAACCGCGCCAAACTGGATCATTAACAATCGCTTTGCAAGCTCTCGTCCTGGTCTAGCTAACGCAGCTACCATGTATTCGTACCTCGAGTAAAATCCACAGCGTTACTACCTCATGCTGGGAAATTGGCGAAAATTATACGGTGAGTCCTATTGAATGCAATTAAAACACCGCAAAAAGTTACAATTTTGTTTACAAACCGACAACTTTCGCACAAAAATTCGTTTTTTTACATAATTGACCGAGATCAATTATCTCATTTAGCCTTCAAGCTTGGCAATCAGTTGCTCTAATTTGTGAGGCTCATCAAGACTAATCGTGACTTTCGACGCCCCGTTCTTGGCGCGCACGATTGCCACTTTAGCACTGAGCATTTCACTCAATTTCTGTGACATTTGTTGTGCCTCAGTGTCTTGAAGCTCATTTTTCTCTTCAGATTGCGGCTGGAGACACTTTTTCACTAACTGTTCTGTCTGACGAACCGTCATACGCTTCTTCGCGACCAGTTCAGCGACCTCAACCTGCTCTTCCCCTTCCAATGCCAGAAGCGCACGTGCGTGGCCCATTTCGAGCATTTTTTCTGAAAGGAGATACTTGACGTCCATTTCCAGCTGATTCAGTCGCAGCAAGTTACTCACAGTAGCGCGCGACTTACCGATCACCTCAGCCACTTGCTGGTGGGTGAGAGAAAATTCTTCCTGAAGACGATCGAGGGCGACCGCTTCTTCGATCACATTAAGATCTTCACGCTGAATGTTCTCGATCAACGCCATAGCGATCGCAGCGCGATCGTCGACATTTTTGATCACACACGGTACTTGCTTGAGCCCCGCTTTACGTGCCGCACGCCAGCGGCGTTCACCCGCAATGATTTCAAACTTGTCGTTTTCAACCTGGCGAACCACGATCGGCTGGATAATTCCCTGAGACTCTATCGAAGCCGCTAACTCTTCAAGCGCTTCAGGCTCCATGTCTTTACGCGGCTGATAAACACCCGGTTTAAGGCTATTGATGCTTAAATCCGTCAGTTCCCCATCAGAAGACAGCTCTTGGCTGTGCAAGGCACTTTGCTGTTTTTCACGCGCGAGCGAGCTCGTTGAAAGCAGAGCATCAAGCCCTTTACCTAAACCACGTTTAGACATGAGACAAATTCCTTTGGTTGGGTTATGCAGGGACTTCATCGCGGCGCAGCATTTCTCCGGCTAGAGCCAGATACGCTTTTGCGCCTGCGGAGTATTTGTCGTAATACATGGCCGGTTTACCATGACTTGGCGCTTCGGCCAGACGAACATTGCGCGGAATAACAGTGCGGTACACTTTGTTACCAAAGTGCTTTTTCAACTGATCGGATACTTCGTTTGATAAGCGGTTACGAGGGTCATACATGGTGCGAAGCAGACCTTCGATTTTAAGATTTTCATTTACCACCGCTGCCAGCTTACTGATGGTATCCATTAATGCTGTTAAACCTTCCAGTGCAAAATACTCACACTGCATAGGAACCAAGACCGAATCTGCTGCGGCCATGGCATTGATTGTAAGAAGGTTTAGCGATGGAGGACAATCGATAAAGATGAAATCATAGTTATCGCGAACTGACGCAAGTGCATGTTTGAGACGAACTTCGCGCGCAAACACTTCCATCAGTTTGATTTCAGCCGCAGTGACATCGCCGTTGGCAGCAATCAAATCATAGTTGCCAGAGGTCTTGCGACACACGACATCATCAAATGCGACATCTTCAACCAGCAGCTCATAAGCGGTGGCATCGACCTGATACTTATCGACGCCACTGGCCATTGTAGCGTTACCTTGCGGATCGAGATCAATCACCAATACCTTACGCTTGGTCGCAGCCATAGACGCGGCTAAGTTGATACACGTTGTTGTTTTACCAACTCCACCTTTCTGGTTGGCGATTGCTACGATTTTTCCCACGGTGAACCTCGCTTTTATTCCTTGCGGGATAAGATTACTAGATGACGCTCACCTTCCAATTCAGGAACTTGCAAAGCTTTGATGTCGGTCACATAACACCAGTCCGGAAGCTGGTCAATCTCATCCTGAGGCAGTTGGCCCTTAAGGGCCATGAAACAGCCGGTTTGGGCTTTGGGTAAGTGATGACACCACTCCACCATATCAACCATTGAGGCAAATGCTCGGCTTAAAACGCCGTCAAATTTGTCTTGCGGCTGAAACTCTTCAACACGGCTTTGAATCGGCGTGACATTGTCGATCTTTAGTTCATGCAGCACTTGTTTAATAAAACGAATGCGCTTACCAAGGCTGTCGAGCAAATAAAATTCTTTGTCTGGATTCATGATAGACAAAGGGATCCCCGGCAGGCCCGGTCCGGTGCCAACGTCAATAAAACGCTGCCCTTGTAAGTGAGAGCTGACCACAATGCTATCGAGAATGTGTTTCACCAGCATGTCACTAGGATCGCGTACCGAGGTCAGATTATAAGCTTTGTTCCATTTGTTGAGCATTTCAACATAACCAACAAGTTGATCTCGTTGGTTATCTGACACCTCAAGCGTAGTTTGTGCGATCAATGCGTCCAGTTCAGTGCGTAATGCGCTCATTATGCTTCCTCACCTTTCTTCAGCATGCCTTGCTTTTTGAGATGAACAAGCAAGATGGAAATGGCCGCTGGCGTAATTCCAGAGATGCGTGAAGCAATACCGATAGATTCTGGCTTCGATTCATTCAATTTCGCCACCACTTCATTCGACAGGCCTTTTACGTTGGCGTAATCCATATCAAGTGGCAGGTGTGTATGTTCATGGCGCAGGGATTTTTCAATCTCGTCTTCCTGACGCTTAATGTAACCCTCGTATTTGACTTGGATTTCCACTTGCTCTGCGGCCTGTTGATCCGCCAGCGCAGGTGCAAAGGCTTCTAGCTCTGTCAGCTGCTGATAGGTCATCTCAGGGCGACGCAGTAGATCTTCACCACTGGCTTCACGCACCATTGGTGTTTTTAGTAGTTGGTTAAGCGCATCAATGCCTTGTGATTTAGGGTTCATCCAAGTGTCTTTCAAACGCTGGCGCTCTTTGGTCATGTTGTCGATCTTTTCGTTGAAACGCGCCCAACGAAGATCATCGATCAAACTAAGTTCTCGCGCCTGCTCTGTCAGACGCAAATCCGCGTTATCTTCACGCAGCAACAAGCGATACTCGGCGCGTGAAGTGAACATGCGATACGGTTCTTTGGTGCCCATCGTTGACAAATCATCAATCAAAACGCCGACGTAAGCTTGATCACGACGTGGACTCCAACCGTCTTTGTCCTGACTGTACAGACTGGCGTTCAAACCCGCCATTAAACCTTGCGCAGCCGCTTCTTCATAGCCAGTGGTGCCGTTGATCTGGCCAGCAAAGAACAAACCATTAATAAATTTGGTTTCATAGGTCTGTTTTAAATCACGTGGATCGAAGAAATCGTATTCTATCGCATAGCCTGGTCGCATAATGTGGGCATTTTCAAACCCTTTCATTGAACGAACAATTTGAACTTGAACATCAAACGGCAGACTGGTTGAGATGCCATTTGGATAGAGCTCATGCGTATTCAGTCCTTCAGGCTCGATAAAGATCTGATGGCTGTTCTTGTCAGCAAAACGCATCACTTTGTCTTCAATCGATGGACAGTAACGTGGGCCAATCCCCTCGATCACGCCCGCATACATCGGGCTACGATCTAAGTTATTGCGGATCACTTCGTGGGTTTGATCGTTGGTGTGTGTGATAAAGCACGGGATCTGGCGTGGGTGCTGTGTTCTTTGACCCATAAAGGAGAACACAGGTGTTGGATTATCACCATGTTGTGCTTCCAACTGGGAGAAATCAACACTTCGCGCATCAATTCGTGGTGGAGTTCCTGTCTTAAGGCGATCAACACGGAATGGTAATTCACGTAAACGATCCGCCAGAGCTATGGAAGGAGGATCGCCCGCGCGGCCACCAGAAGAGCTTTCCATACCAATATGGATCTTACCGCCAAGGAAAGTCCCAACCGTTAATACGACTGCTTTGGCATGAAAACGTAGTCCCATCTGTGTCACAACACCGACAGCTCTGTCCTGTTCAACAATCAGATCATCAACGGATTGTTGAAATAAGGTCAGGTTAGGGGCATTTTCTAATGCTTCACGAACATAGGCTTTGTACAGAGCACGATCAGCTTGAGCACGAGTTGCTCTTACTGCTGGACCTTTAGATGCATTAAGAGTTCTGAATTGAATACCAGCATGATCGATGGCTTGGGCCATTAACCCTCCCATCGCATCCACTTCTTTGACTAGGTGACCTTTACCGATGCCACCGATGGCTGGATTACATGACATCTGACCTAAAGTGTCGATGTTATGTGTCAGTAACAGCGTTTTTTGTCCTGTGCGAGCTGATGCGAGTGCGGCTTCCGTTCCTGCGTGTCCGCCACCGACAACAATGACGTCAAATTTTTCGTGATAAAGCATGAACTGACCTCTGGTATTCAATAGAGAGATGGGCAGATAAAAAGGAGCGCTATTCTACCTGCTTTCACATTGATAGAAAATCGCTTTTCGCGTTTTTAATCTAAGCCTCTGACAAAGCTTACTAATATAGGATCTCTATATATGATCTTTTATTAGATCTATTATAAGGATCGACGATCTCTGTGGATAAGTAAAAAATGATCAACAAGATCATGGATCTTAAACAGATCAAATGATGTGATCTTACCTTGATCAGATCGAGGATTACCTGAGATCAAAATGGCTAGTTATTCACAGGTGAAAAATAAATCAAGAGTTGTTCTTTGGATAACTAAAGGTTAATCACCGGATAGTTTGCATTTTACCCACAGATAGAACGATTGAAATTTCACCAGATTGAGAAGAAGAGAGGAAGTGACAATGAGCAATCACTTCCTTGTTGGGGGGATTATAGGCTATCAATATGATCGGCTAGCCAAGCTTCAGCGGCATCTTCTGGGACATCATGATTGAGCACATCGATTGTCAGGCAGTCTGCAACCGGTGTACCACCTATGTCCGCGAGTAGTGCATGAGCATGCTGGCCCGCAGCACAGAATGTATCGTAACTCGAGTCGCCAATCGCAATCACGGCATACTTAACCCCAGACATTCTAGGTGGGGTGTCTTGCAGGGCCTGGATAAATGGCTGAATGTTATCTGGGTATTCACCAGCACCATGGGTGGAAGTGATCAGTAGCCAAGTACCTTCAGCCGGGATCTCACTCAGCTCAGGTTGGTTGTGAATGCAGGTCTCAAAGCCTTTTTCAATCAGGAGATCACTGAGATGATCGCCAACGTATTCAGCACCACCTAATGTACTGCCGGTAATTATTTGGATCATAGGGTTTCCTTTTACCTAAAAAACACGCGACTCAAAGGTCGCGCGTATGGGGATTATTTGCCAATACAGAAGGAGGAGAAGATGCGCCCGAGCAAGTCATCTGAGCTGAACTCTCCGGTGATTTCATTCAGGTGCTGTTGCGCAATTCTCAATTCTTCTGCGAGGATTTCGCCCGCCATGTAACCTTCCAGTTGCTGCTGACCTATATCAAGGTGTTCAGCAGCTTTTTCCAGCGCTTCTAGGTGACGACGACGAGCCATAAAGCCGCCTTCGTGCCCACCTGCAAAGCCCATGCACTCTTTAAGGTGCGTACGTAATGATTCGACGCCCTGACCCGTTCTGGCCGACAGACGAATCAACGTTGGATCGTTAACATGACAGATACCAAGTGTTTCATCGGTTTGATCGACTTTATTGCGGATCACAGTCATGCCGATATTGCTCGGCAATCGATCGACGAAGTCAGGCCAAATTTCTTTCGGGTCAGTGGCATCCGTGGTGGTGCCATCGACCATGAACAAGACGCGGTCGGCTTGCTCGATTTCTTCCCACGCACGTTCGATACCTATCTTTTCGACTTCATCTGACGCATCGCGCAGACCAGCCGTATCGATGATATGCAGTGGCATGCCATCAATATGGATGTGCTCTCTCAATACATCTCGGGTGGTGCCAGCAATATCGGTCACAATGGCAGACTCTTTACCCGACAGAGCGTTCAGAAGGCTGGATTTGCCCGCATTTGGTCGACCGGCGATGACTACCTTCATCCCTTCGCGCATGATAGCGCCTTGTGTCGCTTCTTTGCGTACGGCTGTGAGGTTATCAATAATTGTCTGAAGGTCTGCAGAGACTTTACCATCGGCAAGAAAATCGATTTCTTCTTCGGGGAAATCAATTGCGGCTTCGACGTAGATACGCAGGTGTATCAGAGACTCTACTAAGGTTTGGATTCGATTTGAAAACGCGCCTTGAAGCGATTTAAGGGCAGATTTTGCCGCTTGTTCTGAGCTGGCATCAATTAAGTCCGCAATGGCTTCGGCTTGAGCTAAATCGAGCTTGTCATTGAGGAAGGCTCGTTCTGAAAACTCACCCGGGCGAGCGGTGCGGATGCCGGGAATTTGCAGAATGCGCTTGATCAGCATATCCATTACGACTGGGCCGCCATGGCCTTGCAGTTCTAGGACATCTTCGCCGGTAAAGGAGTTTGGATTAGGGAAGTAGAGCGCTATACCCTGATCGAGCTGAGTGCCATCCTGAGCCGTAAATGACAGATACTCTGCGTATCTTGGACGTAATTCTTTGCCTGTTACCTCAGAAGCGACTTTGGCCGCAAGGGGACCGGATACGCGAATAATGCCGACACCGCCTCGTCCGGGCGCAGTTGCTTGAGCGACAATGGTCTCTGTAGTCATAGTGGTAGCCTGTGCGATGCATACCCTGTAAGGGTAAATAGTGAATGAGATGAATTGTAATCAGCCAAAAACAAAAAGGCGACCTTTTGGTCGCCTTTCTCGATTATTTACGCCGACTCGTTATTTTGAGTGCAAGCCTTTCTTCTCCAGCGCCTTATAAATCAGCGTCTGTTGGATCAGAGTCACGATGTTCGATACTAACCAGTAAAGAACCAGACCTGATGGGAAGAACAGGAAGAAACCAGTGAACAGAACAGGCATGAACGTCATGATCTTCTGCTGCATTGGATCTGTCACTGTAGTTGGACTCATCTTCTGGATCAGGAACATGGATGCACCCATCAGTAATGGCAAGATGTAGTAAGGGTCTTGCGCTGACAAGTCAACAATCCAGCCAAAGAATGGCGAGTGACGCAGTTCCACCGATTCCATTAATGCCCAGTAAAGTGCAATGAAAATAGGCATCTGTAGAAGCAGAGGTAGACAGCCACCTAGTGGGTTTACTTTCTCTTTCTTGTACAGTTCCATCATTTCTTGGCTCATGCGCTGGCGGTCATCGCCAATACGCTCACGCATCGCTTGCAGCTTAGGCTGTAGCATGCGCATTTTCGCCATCGAGGTGTACTGTGCTTTGGTCAGTGGGTACATCGCACCACGGATAAAGAAGGTCAATAGAATAATAGCTAGACCCCAGTTACCGACACCATATGGGAAATCAATGAAGCCAAATAGTTCACCACCGGATTGGATAAAAGACAGGAATGTGTGTAGTGGCTTGGCAATAAACCATAGCCAGCCATAATCCACAACCAAATCTAGATTTGGCGCAGTTTCTGCCATTTGTTGCTGAAGTTTAGGACCTACCCAAAGTGTCGCGTTGAATTTTGCTGAATCACCCGTTGCGATGGTTTTGTTCGGCATACGAACACCAATGTCACCCAGGTTACCAATCACACGAGTGTACAGGTTAGTGCCTGGTTCGTTGCGAGGGATCCATGCTGATGCAAAGTAGTGTTGGATCATCGCTGCCCAACCCTGGCCATCAGGTAGGTTGATAGACAGGTTACGATCCTGCATATCGTCAAAGCTGTATTTTTTGTAACGCGTTTCTTCGGTTGAGTACGCACCGCCACGGTAAGTTGGCATAGTGATGCTGCCGCCCGCGTCCATTAGGTTTTGACGCAGGTGAGCGTACATACCAAATGTCGCGTTGTTACCTGAGTTGTTGACCACATCGTATTCAACGTCAACCGCGTAGCTGCCACGCTTAACAATAAATGTTTTGGTGTACTCAAGGCCATTTGCTTGGTATGTCATTGGGATGCGAAGTTCATCCTGACCGTCTTCCAGAGTGAAGCTATCTGCATTCACTGAGTAAGCCGGACGATTTGAGCTGCTCAGATCGATACCTTGAGGACCCACTAGACCACTTTGCGCAATGAATTGGTGACCTGGTTCGTTCTTCAGTAGAACGAATGGGTCTGATGAATCCAGTTCTGCAGAGTATTGGTTCAGGTCTGCAGTGATAACATCACCACCAACCGTATCAATCGACAGAGTCAAGACGTCAGTTGTCACGGTAATCGTTTTAGCAGACGCTTGCTGCGCAGGCGCGGGATCTAAATCATCCGCAAGAGTAGGGGCAGGTAGGGTACTGCTTGATTGTGCCTGTTCAACCGGCTGTGGTGCTGGGTTCTTTGCGACTTGCCATTGTTGAAACAACAAGAAAGAAACCAGTGCTAGCGCGATTAACAGGATATTACGTTGAGAATCCATCGTTATTTATCTCTGTCTTGTTTCTGGACTGGTGGAACGGGATCAAAACCGCCCTCATTCAAAGGGTGGCATTTTAATAGACGTTTGCTTGATAACCAACACCCTTTTACAAAACCGTGAGCTTTTAGTGCTTCTATGGCGTATGTGGAGCAGGTTGGAGTAAAACGACAGCGTGGTCCGATAAGCGGACTAATGAGACCTTGATAAAGACGGACGAATCCGATTGCTACCCACGCGAAGGGCGAGACAGGCGCTGCCATAATTTATCAAACAGTTTGAACATTTCTTCATTGCTCAGATCTTGGGCGCTTTTCTTGGCAATCACAACAAAATCTTTGTGAGCAAGTTGATGTTGATTGTTACGAAAGCTTTCACGAGCAAGGCGTTTAAAACGATTACGACCAACGGCGGTTTTAATCTGTTTTTTGGGAACGGCTAAACCTAATCGAGGGTGAGATAGGTTGTTATTGCGAGCAATGATGGTGAAATGTGGTGAGCCAGCTCGATGAGCTTGCTGGAAGACATTTTGATAATGCTCGGGAGTTAACAAACGTAACTCCCGATCGAACGCGTACGTTTTCAAAATAATCGAAGATTACTTAGAAAGACGCTTACGGCCTTTTGCACGACGTGCATTGATTGTTGCACGACCGTTCTTAGTAGCCATACGTGCACGGAAACCGTGAGTACGCTTGCGCTTTAGAACTGAAGGTTGAAAAGTGCGTTTCATGATAATTACCTTTACTGATCAGTAGTTTTAGGTTCTTAGTTAACCCGGCGTGGGCCATTTGGTCTTCTTTATATATAAAGAGGACAAACCGACGCCTCTCAACAAAGAGGCGGAATTGTAATCACAGTCACACAAAGTGTCAATCATTGAGCAACTGCTAAATTCCGGCCGGGCGATTATACGTAGTGTGAGCAAAATCTCAAGGATCAAGCGATCTTCTTTGGTGATCTTTACTCAGCGCCTACTTGGCGAAGGAATCTCTGTAAACGAGGATCCTGTGGATTATTAAAGATATCCTGTGGAGAGCCTTGCTCAACGATATTGCCTTCCGCCATAAAGATCACGCGATCCGCCACTTCTCGGGCGAACTGCATTTCGTGTGTGACCACCAGCATGGTTTGGTGTTTAGTCGCTAACTCCTTCATTAACTGAAGAACTTCGCCGACCCACTCAGGATCTAGTGCTGAGGTCGGTTCGTCAAACAGCAATAATTCGGGTTGCAGTGCCATCGCACGTCCGATACCCACACGTTGCTGCTGGCCACCAGACAGCGCTGCTGGATAACTGTCTCCTTTATCGCCAAGGCCGATGTCGTCAAGAATCTGCTGAGCGCGTGCCAATGCTTGGTCTTTCTTCCAGCCGCGAACGGTGATGAGGCCTTCAGCAATATTCTGACGGGCCGTCATATGAGCAAACAAGGCATAGTTTTGGAAAACAAACCCTGTCTTACGGCGCAGAGCTAATACTTCCGCTTTGGTGTGCTTTTCAGTATCCACGCTTACGTCATCAATGGTGATGACGCCTTTGTCGGCATTTTCTAGAAAATTCACCGTGCGCAGCAAGGTGGATTTGCCCGTACCGCTAGAGCCGATAATGACAATAATCTCGCCCTGTTTGATATCGAGATCGATGCCTTTAAGGACTTCTGTCTCACCAAAGCGTTTGTGAATGTTATCTAACTTGATCATCTTACGTATGCCTTATTCAACTTGGCTTCTGCCCAGATTTGCACGCGAGTCAGTATTACTACAACGCCCCAGTAAATCAGCGCAACGGCAAGGAAAGCTTCGAAAAAGCGGAAGCTGGATGACGCTTCCATTTGCGCTTTTGCCATGATCTCCGCCACACCTAGTGTAAACGCCAATGAGGTCGACTTGATCATATCAATGAAGTAGTTCATCAATGACGGCAGGGCCACACGCGTTGCCTGCGGTAAGATCACTCGGCGCATCGCTTGTGTCGTTGTCATACCTACTGACAGGCTGGCTTCCATCTGGCTACGATCGATACCAATGATCGCGGCGCGGATACTCTCCGCCATGTAAGCGGCAAAGTGCAGGGTCAAACCAATTACCGCGGCGCTGAATGCATCCAGACCGACTAGGAACGGAAAAATCTGTGGTAAGCCGTAGTAAAGCAGAAACAGCTGAACCAGTAATGGTGTACCACGGAAGAAGCTGATATACAGCTGGCTTAACTGATCAAGCACGGGAACGCGAAATACACGGATATTCGCTAAAATGACGGCCAAAATCAGTGAAAATACTAAACCCCATGTCGCCATTTCCATGGTGGTGCCCAGATACTTAAGCAGTATCGGCATCAGGTTCAGCATGTAGTTAAAATCGAATCCCATAACGTATCCCAGTTAAAAATAAGCTTCTATACAAAAAGCAAAACCCACTGCAAAGGAAGGAAAGCAGTGGGTTAAGAGCAAATCCGATTGAGTGACTCAACCGGACGAGCAATACTCAACAGTGGTTATTTAGTGATATCAGCACCAAACCACTTCTGAGAAATTTTCTCTAGTGTACCGTCAGCACGCATTTCAGCCAGTGCTTTATTCACTTCAGCCTGAAGCTTTTTGCCGTTGTCATTGTCAACGAAAGGCCATGCGTTTTGAATCGTCTCAAACGGTTCGCCTGCAAGTTGCAGAGGTAGACCAGTTTTTTTGATCAGCTCAAGAGCCGATAGACGGTCCATAACAAACGCGTCTGCACGACCAAGTGCCACATCGTGTTCGATACCTGTATCGTAAGTCTTGATGTTGATCTTGCCGTCTTTGTCGTAGTTGCGTAGCAACTGCTCAAAGTTTGAACCTAGGTTAACTGCCACCGTTTTGCCTTCAAGATCTTTAATACCTTGGATGCTGTCGTTGCCTTTACGAACAGTGATCTGCGCACCATCAACAACGTATGGGTCAGCAAAAAGGTATTTGGCTTTACGAGCATCCGTCATTGTGATCTGGTTTGAAATCGTATCAATACGACCTGTCTCTAGCAGACCAAACAAACCAGAAAAGTTTGCTGTAACGTATTCCACTTTGTAATCGTTACGCTTACCAATTTCATCCCATAGGTCCACTTCGAAGCCTTGCAGCTTGTCTTGCTGAACGAAAGTGAATGGGAAGTAGCGGCCAGACATACCGACTTTAACTTCAGTCGCGGCTTGAACCGTCGCAGCAGAAAGCGCAATTGCTGCTACAGCAGCTTTAATCCAGTTTTTCATAGTACAACTCCATAGTTTTATGGGCACAAATACTACTGTCACTTTAGTTAATTAGATAAATAACCAAGAGCAATAACCTAGACGCCTGTGGAATAAGATAGCTTACTAAAGGTGGCCAGTCGTGTGAGTAAAGACGTAGCAAAAAATAAAAAGACGAGATTGGAATAAAATCACACCTTGCGAAAGCTTGATTCACAGACTTATCACCAGATGGCGGATCTGTGAGAAAAAGCGCAAATGTGGATCCTTATGTGAGTAAGAATAGGGCTGCTTGTGTTGATCTAGCGGATAATGACGTAAATATTGTGAATAACTTAGATCTTATTCACTGGATCGTCGATCATTTGCTGGCGATCTTGGTTATCAACAGGTAAAATTGCCAATCTTTTTCGATCATTAACTTTGAGTGGGGGCACCGTGTCATCTTCGCTTTGGTTGCAATGTATGCAGCAGCTTCAAGAAGAGCTACCAGCTACAGAATTCAGTATGTGGGTACGTCCGTTACAAGCGGAGCTCAATGACAATACTCTCACTTTATTTGCGCCTAACCGTTTTGTAATGGATTGGGTTCGCGATCGTTACCTCAACAGCATTAATCGTTTGTTGCAGGAATACTGCGGCAATGACATCCCGAGCTTACGGTTTGAAGTGGGGAGCCGCCCTGTTTCTGCACCTAAGCCAGCGCCGAAGCGAACACCGGCTGATGTGGCGGCAGAATCTTCGGCACCCGCTCAGCTCCAAGCGCGTAAGCCAGTGCATAAAACTTGGGATGATGATGAGCAGCAGGTGGCAGAGATCAACCACCGCTCAAATGTGAACATCAAGCACAAGTTCAACAACTTCGTTGAAGGTAAATCAAACCAACTCGGTTTAGCGGCCGCTCGTCAGGTGGCTGATAATCCAGGTGCAGCGTACAACCCGTTATTCCTCTACGGTGGCACGGGCTTAGGTAAAACGCACTTGTTGCATGCGGTGGGCAATGCGATTGTGGATAACAAGCCGAATGCCAAAGTAGTCTACATGCACTCTGAGCGATTTGTTCAAGACATGGTAAAAGCGCTGCAAAACAACGCGATTGAAGAGTTTAAACGTTACTACCGCAGTGTTGATGCCCTGCTGATCGATGACATCCAATTCTTCGCCAATAAAGAGCGCTCTCAGGAAGAGTTCTTCCATACCTTCAATGCGCTTTTAGAAGGCAATCAACAGATCATTTTGACTTCTGACCGTTATCCTAAAGAGATCAGTGGCGTAGAAGATCGCTTAAAATCCCGTTTTGGTTGGGGATTGACGGTGGCGATCGAGCCGCCTGAATTGGAAACCCGTGTCGCTATCTTGATGAAAAAAGCCGAAGATCACCAAATACACCTTGCTGATGAAGTGGCGTTCTTTATCGCTAAACGACTGCGATCCAACGTACGTGAACTGGAAGGCGCGTTAAACCGCGTGATTGCTAATGCCAACTTTACCGGTCGTCCAATCACCATCGATTTTGTCCGTGAAGCACTGCGTGACTTACTGGCTCTACAAGAAAAGTTGGTGACGATCGATAATATTCAAAAGACGGTGGCGGAATACTACAAGATTAAAGTCGCTGATCTGCTGTCTAAGCGTCGTTCGCGATCGGTTGCGCGTCCGCGCCAGCTAGCGATGGCTCTTGCAAAAGAGCTGACTAACCATAGCTTGCCAGAAATCGGCGATGCTTTTGGTGGTCGCGACCATACCACTGTTCTTCACGCCTGCCGTAAAATTGAACAACTGCGCGAAGAGAGTCACGACATCAAGGAAGATTATTCTAACCTGATTCGTACCCTTTCTTCTTAAATCACAGTATTCTAAGCACTAAATAGAATAATACCGTATTAAGCTAAACGAATTCTGATAAGAGCGTACTATGAAATTTTCCATTGAACGTAACCACTTACTTAAACCGCTGCAGCAAGTGTCTGGCGCGTTAGGTGGTCGTCCAACTCTTCCTATTCTGGGTAACCTGTTACTGAAAGTTGAAGACAATATGTTGTCGATGACGGCAACGGATCTGGAAGTCGAGCTTATCAGCCGTGTTGCTCTGGAAGGCGATTTTGAAGCGGGCAGTGTGACGGTTCCCTCGCGTAAGTTTTTAGATATCTGTCGTGGCTTGCCTGATGACTCAGTCATTACCTTTGTTTTAGAAGGCGATCGTGTTCAGGTTCGTTCTGGACGCAGCCGATTCTCTCTATCTACCTTACCTGCCAATGATTTCCCGAACATTGAAGATTGGCAGAGTGAAGTCGAAGTCTCGCTGACTCAAGGCGAGTTGCGTGGATTGATTGAGAAAACCCAATTCTCGATGGCAAACCAGGATGTGCGTTACTACCTGAACGGTATGTTGTTTGAGATTGATGGTATGACATTACGCAGTGTGGCCACTGATGGACACCGTATGGCGGTGTCTCAGGTTCAATTAGGTGCTGATTTTGCTCAGCAGCAAATCATTGTGCCACGTAAAGGTGTACTAGAACTGGTTAAGTTACTGGATGCACCTGAGCAGCCAGTGACATTGCAAATCGGTAGCTCCAATGTTCGTGCCGAAGTGAACAACTTTGTCTTTACCTCTAAGCTGGTGGATGGCCGTTTCCCGGATTACCGCCGCGTGATGCCACAAACGACGACCAAAACGCTTGAAGCGGAATGTGATGAGCTGCGTCAGGCGTTCTCGCGTGCCGCTATCCTGTCGAATGAAAAATTCCGTGGTGTTCGCGTCAACTTAGCGGATACGGAAATGCGTATTACCGCTAATAACCCAGAGCAAGAAGAAGCGGAAGAGATGCTGGATGTCAGCTTCGAAGGCGATCCGATTGAGATTGGCTTTAACGTCAGTTACGTCTTGGATGTGTTAAATACTCTGCGTTGTGAAAAAGTACGCGTGTCGATGTCGGACGCTAACGCCAGTGCCATGATTGAAAACGTGGATGACGACGGCGCTATGTACGTGGTAATGCCGATCCGACTCTAGCATGCCGCTTTCACGTCTTATTATTCAGCAGTTTCGCAACATTAAAGCCTGTGATATTGAACTATCAGCAGGCTTTAACTTTCTTATAGGTCCGAACGGTAGTGGCAAAACCAGTGTCCTGGAAGCCGTCTACTTGCTCGGCCACGGCCGCTCTTTTAAAAGCTCTTTGACAGGCCGAGTCATCCAAAATGACTGTGAGGAGCTGTTTGTGCACGGTCGTTTTTTGAACTCGGATCAATTTGAGCTACCAATTGGCATTAATAAGCAGCGTGATGGCTCAACAGAGGTTAAAATAGGCGGTCAATCCGGACAGAAACTGGCTCAATTGGCGCAGGTTCTGCCACTGCAATTGATCCATCCGGAAGGGTTTGATTTATTGACGGACGGCCCAAAACATCGCCGAGCATTTATCGATTGGGGTGTGTTTCACACTGAGTCGGCTTTCTATGATGCTTGGGGGCGGTTTAAACGTCTGAATAAACAGCGCAACGCGTTGTTAAAAACGGCCACCAGCTATCGTGAGCTGTCGTATTGGGATCAGGAGATGGCAAGGTTGGCTGAAAACATCAGCCAGTGGCGAGCCACATATGTTGAGCAGATGACCGAGAAAGCCACGGAAATCTGTCAGACATTTCTCCCCGAATTTGAGATCCAGCTGAAATATTACCGAGGATGGGATAAGGACACACCTTATCAGGCTATTCTTGAGAACAATTTTGAGCGGGATCAGGCACTGGGTTACACCTTTAGTGGTCCGAATAAAGCCGATTTAAAAATTAAAGTGAACGGGACTCCGGTTGAGGATGTTCTGTCACGAGGTCAGCTCAAACTCATGGTATGTGCATTGCGCGTGGCGCAAGGTCAACACCTCACTGAGATGACCGGCAAGCAATGTGTCTACTTAATTGATGACTTTGCCTCTGAATTAGATAGTCAACGTCGTAAGCGTCTAGCAGACTGCTTGAAGGAGACGGGGGCGCAAGTTTTTGTCAGTTCTATTACAGAAAGCCAAATCGCCGACATGTTGGACGAAAATGGCAGGATGTTCCATGTGGAACATGGCACAATAGAACAAAATATATAGTGGAAGATAACTCATGTCTGAAAATTACGATTCATCGAGTATTAAAGTACTAAAGGGCCTGGATGCAGTACGTAAGCGTCCAGGGATGTACATCGGCGACACGGACGATGGTACCGGTCTACACCACATGGTTTTCGAGGTGGTGGATAACTCAATTGATGAAGCGTTAGCGGGTCACTGTAAAGACATCATCGTGACGATTCATGAGGATTGTTCAGTATCGGTACGCGATGACGGTCGTGGTATCCCGACCGAAATGCACCCGGAAGAGAATGTTTCGGCAGCAGAAGTTATCATGACGGTTCTGCACGCAGGTGGTAAGTTCGATGATAACTCATACAAGGTATCGGGTGGTCTGCACGGTGTAGGTGTTTCGGTAGTAAACGCGCTGTCTAAGCAAGTGACTCTGACCATCCATCGCGGTGGCCAAATACATACGCAAACCTATCACCATGGTGAGCCGCAAGCGCCACTTGCTGTGATTGGTGAAACGGACAAAACAGGTACGGAAATCCGTTTCTGGCCTAGTGAAGAAACCTTCTCTAACACTGAATTCCATTACGATATTCTGGCTAAACGTCTACGCGAGCTTTCGTTCCTTAACTCAGGCGTCTCGATTAAGCTGGCGGATGAGCGTGAAGAAGACAAGAGCGACCACTTCATGTACGAAGGTGGTATTCAAGCTTTCGTAGAACACCTAAACACTAACAAGACGCCGATCATCGAGAAAGTCTTCCACTTCAACGCTGAGCGTGAAGATGGTATTGCCGTTGAAGTCGCGATGCAGTGGAACGATGGTTTCCAGGAAAACATCTACTGTTTCACCAACAACATCCCTCAACGCGATGGTGGTACACACTTAGCGGGCTTTCGTGCTGCGTTAACACGTACACTGAACTCGTTCATGGACAAAGAAGGTTTCTCGAAGAAAGCAAAAACAGCCACTTCAGGTGATGATGCACGTGAAGGTCTAACCGCAGTTATCTCGGTTAAGGTACCGGATCCTAAGTTCTCAAGCCAAACCAAAGATAAGCTGGTGTCCTCGGAAGTGAAATCAGCGGTTGAATCTGTGATGGGTGAAAAGCTGTCGGAGTTCCTAGTTGAACACCCAACAGAAGCTAAAACGGTTTGTAGCAAGATCATCGATGCGGCGCGTGCTCGTGAAGCAGCGCGTAAAGCACGTGAAATGACTCGTCGTAAAGGCGCACTAGATCTAGCAGGCCTGCCAGGTAAGCTGGCTGACTGTCAGGAAAAAGACCCGGCACTTTCTGAACTGTACATAGTGGAGGGTGATTCGGCAGGCGGCTCCGCAAAACAAGGCCGTAACCGTAAGAACCAAGCGATTCTTCCACTGAAAGGTAAAATCCTTAACGTTGAAAAAGCGCGTTTCGATAAGATGCTCTCTTCGCAAGAAGTTGCAACGCTTATCACCGCACTTGGCTGTGGCATCGGTCGTGACGAATACAACCCAGATAAACTGCGCTACCACAACATCATCATCATGACCGATGCGGATGTCGATGGTTCGCACATCCGTACGCTACTATTGACCTTCTTCTACCGTCAAATGCCAGAGCTTATCGAGCGCGGCTACGTGTACATCGCTCAGCCACCACTTTACAAAGTGAAGAAAGGCAAACAAGAGCAGTACATCAAAGATGAAGATGCAATGAGCCAATACCAAGTGGCATTAGCGTTAGACAATGCTTCTCTGCACGTAAATGCAGAAGCGCCAGCTCTATCGGGTGAAGCGTTAGAAAGCCTTGTTAAGCAATACAACTCAGGTATTAAGCTGGTGGATCGCATGAGCCGTCGCTACCCACATGCATTGGTTCATGAGCTTATCTACACGCCGCGTCTAACGGCAGAGCAGTGCCACGATGCAGCAGCCGTTGAAGCGTGGACTAAACAGCTGGTTGAGCAGCTTAATGCTAAAGAAGTGGGTGCGAGCCAGTACAGCTTTGAAGTTGAGCAACATGCAGAGCTAGGTTTAAACCTACCTAAGATTGTTGTGCGTACTCATGGCGTGACTCATGAGCATGCACTGAGTATTGATCTGATTAACTCGAAAGAATACGGCAAGCTGGCTGATCTGTCAGAAGCGCTTAACGGCCTGATTGAAGAAGGTGCCTACATCAAGCGTGGTGAACGTACTCAGCCTGTTTCAAGCTTCGTTGATGCATTGAACTGGTTAATCAAAGAGTCACGTCGTGGCCTAAGCCTACAGCGCTACAAAGGTCTGGGTGAGATGAACCCAGAGCAGCTTTGGGAAACCACAATGGACCCAGAAACGCGCCGTATGATGCAGGTTACGATTGAAGATGCCGTTGGTGCAGATCAGCTGTTTACGACACTAATGGGTGACCAAGTAGAGCCTCGTCGTAACTTTATCGAAGAGAATGCACTGAAGGTAGCAAACCTAGACGTTTAGAGCTTTTTCTCTTCGCTGGATGAACTGATTTCTGTGTCGAAGGTGCTCATTTATGCTTATAAACTCCGCGCCTTCTCCTTGAACTAAGCTCATCCAGCTTCAATAAAAATAATCTAAAGATTTTAAAGGACTGCCAGAAATGGTGGTCTTTTTTGTTTCTAAGTATCTGAAAAGTAGTGACTTGGAAAATTAATTTAAAATAATCCCTTGAAACTATTTTGCTCAATCCACATATCTAGTTGTGAAGAGGGAGGCTGTCTTGCTCAAGAGAGAAGAAACAGAACCTCACTAACCGCTAATAAGGTATCGCTCAGGAGAGGATGACTTTAGAGGCACACAATTGAACTGATTTATAGCTACGTCCCAGAGTTAACAGAACCCGAGGAGTAGTGAATGAATCCCTTAGTCGGCAAGGACCTGTACAAGATAGATCCGCGCAAACTCACGGCTAAGACTATTGCTTACTATGAGGATAGCATTATGAGAACTGTAGATTTCACTCCACTTTACCGCAACGCAATCGGCTTCGATCGTCTATTCAACATGATGGAAGCGAACACTTCGAAGAACACTTCTGGCGGTTACCCTCCATACAACATCGAGCAGAAAGATGAGAACAACTACCGTATTACTATGGCAGTTGCAGGCTTTGCTGAAGAGCATCTAGACCTTACTCAAAAAGAAAACATGCTGATTGTTAAGGGTGAGCGTAAATCAGAAGAAGAGAAAAAGTACGTGTATCAAGGTATCGCAGAGCGCGATTTTGAGCGTAAATTCCAGCTAGCAGACTATGTAAAAGTCGTCGGTGCAAGCATGGAAAATGGTCTGCTGCACATTGACCTAGAGCGCGAAATCCCTGAAGCGATGCAACCACGTAAGATTGCGATTGGTGGTAATAACCTAATCGAAGGTTAAAACCCGTCATATTTGAAGCCACTGGCTTTAACTAGCCAAATAGATCGGGAATAAGAGTGAAAGAGCACCATCTAGGTGCTCTTTTTTGATCTAACCGAAGCAGTTTACTTAGGCTTCCTGATACGCTTTTTCGACTTCTTCAGCAATAATCTTGATGCCTTTCTGCATCATTTCGTCTTCTTGAACGTAGTTCATGCGCAGGCATTGGTGTGCGTGCTCCCAGTCATCTTCCTGACCAATAAAGAAGTACTCGCCTGGCACGATTAACACGCCGCGTGCTTTCAGCCTTTGATATAACTCCATAGTGGTGATTGGCAGCTCATCAAACCAAAGCCATAGGAAGATCGCCCCTTCAGGTTTGTGAATGCGAAAACGTGAGTCAGTGATGGCAGCTTGCAGCAGCTCGACAGCTCGCTGAGACTTTTGCTTGTAAAACGGCTTGATAACATTAGTGCTGAGATTTAGCAGGTCATCATTCATAATCATATGATGACCCAACGCAGGGCCAAGGCTCCCAGGAGCCAAACTGATGATGCCATTCATGTTGGTCATCGCTTGAGTCACTTCTTCACTGGCAATCACAATACCGCAACGTACACCCGGAAGGCCGAGTTTAGACAGACTCATACATAGGATGGTGTTTTCGTTCCAGAACGGCTGAACATCTTCAAAGATGATATTCGGGAATGGCAGACCATAGGCATTGTCGATGATGAGCGGAATGTTATTTTCGCGCGCCAGTTTATCCAGTTTATGGATTTCTTCATCAGTGAGCACGTTACCGGTAGGGTTGGTTGGGCGTGATGCACAAATGGCGGCAACTGAGTCATCGACTTTGAGCTGTTCGAAATCAACATGGTATTTAAACAGGCCATTGTCGAGTATTTCAATTTCTGGATGGTAGGAGACAAAGATATCTTCATCAACGCCTGCATCGCCGTAGCCAATGTATTCAGGCGCTAAAGGCAGCAAGATTTTCTTATGCGAGCCATCTGGCTGCTTACCCGCCAGCAGGTTGAACAGATAAAAGAAGCCGCTCTGACTGCCGTTGGTCAGGCTGATGTTTTTTTCTGATATGTTCCAGCCATAAGTGTCTTTTAATAGCTTAGCCAGAGCTTTTACAAACGCGTCTTTGCCTTGCGGGCCATCATAGTTGGCCATGGCGGCCACGAGGTCCCCGTTGGCGAGCATCTCCTCACTGGCTTGGCGAAAGTATTCGAGCATTGCTGGAATAGCGGCTGGGTTACCACCTCCGAGCATGATCGCACCTGGCGTGCGCAGGCCGTCGTTTAAGTCATCCATTAAACGCGTGATACCGGAATACTGATTGAATTTTTCACCAAACTTAGAGAATTGCATTTGTAGTTATACCTAATTCATTGTGATTGCTTTAAGTGTAATAGTTACTAGTCGAAGCTAGTAATTCCAAGACTCACCTTGAGCATAGTGGTCTATGGATAATCGGGTAATCCCTGAACATACCTTAATGTGATTACGAGGCAAAGCACAAAATTCCGTCACTGATAAAAACAAAGCCCAACTCCGAGGAGTTGGGCTTCATAGTACCTATATTGTTCGAGATATTACTTCTGTAGAAGTGAAATATCCGCGATCTGTAGGAATAGGTTGCGCAGGTTGTTCAGTAGCGTTAGACGGTTCTTCTTCAGCGCTTCGTCATCTGCCATTACCATAACGTTGTCGAAGAATGAATCGACTGGCTCACGCAGGTCTGCAAGCTTGCTTAGAGCTTGTTGGTAGTTACCTGTTGCAAACGCTGGCTCTAGCGCTTCTGTCATTACTTCGACGCTTTCTGCTAGTGCTTTCTCTGCATCTTCTTGTAGAAGAGCAAGGTCGATCTCTGCTGCGAGCTCACCATCGAACTTAGCTAGGATGTTACCTACACGCTTGTTCGCTGCGGCTAGAGCTTCTGCCGCTTCCAGTTCACGGAAGTGAGATACCGCTTTAACACGTTGGTCAAAGTCAGCTGGCTTAGTTGGACGATTCGCCAGTACCGCTTGAATGATATCCACGCTGAAACCAGCATCTTGGTACCATGCGCGGAAACGACCTAACATAAAGTCGATTACGTCAGCTTCTACGTTGTCGTTGGTCAAACGGTCACCAAACAGAGTTTTTGCCTTAGCAATCAAATCTGTTAGGTCTAGGTTGTAGCCGTTTTCAACGATAATACGTAGCACACCTAGTGATGCACGACGAAGTGCGAATGGGTCAGAACCCTTAGGTGCTTGGCCAATACCGAAGATACCAACGATCGTATCTAGCTTGTCAGCCATTGCTACCGCAGAAGAAATGCCTGTGCTAGGCAATTCGTCACCGGCGAAACGAGGCATGTACTGCTCGTAAAGTGCCAGTGCAACTTGCTCGTCCTCACCATCGTGAGTCGCATAGTGCATGCCCATTACACCTTGAGTATCGGTAAATTCGAATACCATAGATGTCATTAGGTCACACTTAGCCAGTAGGCCTGCGCGCTTAGATTTCTCAACGTCAGCATCGATTTTCTCAGCAATGTAGCCAGCAAGTTCTGTTATGCGGTCAGTCTTGTCTTTGATAGTACCAAGCTGCTTCTGGAAGATCGCTTGCTCTAGTTCAGGCAGGCGGTCGATAAGAGGACGCTTACGGTCAGTGTTAAAGAAGAACTCAGCATCCGCTAGACGTGGACGTACTACCTTCTCGTTACCTTCGATAACGTAACGAGGCTCTTTCGATTCGATGTTAGAAACAAAGATGAAGTTTGGTAGTAGCTTCTTGTTTTCGTCATACACTGGGAAGTACTTCTGGTCACCTTTCATGGTGTAAACCAGCGCTTCAGAAGGAACCTTTAGGAACTCTTCTTCGAACTTCGCAGTCAGTACCACTGGCCATTCAACCAGAGACGTTACTTCTTCAACTAGGTCATCTTCTAGATCAGCAACACCGCCCACTGCTGCAGCGGCTTTTTGTGAATCTGCAAGGATGATCGCTTTACGTGCTTCGTAATCTGCCATCACTTTACCGCGCTCTTCTAGGATCGTTGGGTATTGCTCTGCAGATTCAATCGTGAATTCTTGCTCACCCATGAAGCGGTGACCACGGATAGTGCGATCTGATGCTACGCCTAGGATTTCACCTTCGATAAGGTCAGAGCCCATCAGCATAGTCAGTGTTTTAACTGGGCGGATAAACTGAGTAGTCTTGTTACCCCAACGCATTGGCTTAGCGATAGGCAGGTTACCCAGTGCTTTAGCTGCTAGGTCGACAACGATTTCAGACGTTGCTTGGCCTTTCACTTCTTGTTTGAAAAGAAGCCATTCGCCTTTGTCTGTTACTAGACGGTCAGCTTGCTCAACAGTGATGCCGTTACCACGCGCCCAACCTTGAGCGGCTTTTGTCGCGTTACCGTCCGCATCGAATGCGACAGAAACTGCTGGTCCACGTTTCTCAACCACTTTGTCCGCTTGGCCTTCAGCCAATGCAGTAACTTTAAGTGCTAGACGACGAGGAGCGGCGTACCATTTCACGCCTTCGTGTGCTAGGTCTGCACCTTTAAGTTCCGCTTCGAAGTTAGCCGCGAACGCTTCCGCTAGGGTGCGAAGTTGCGTTGGTGGTAGCTCTTCTGTACCCAGTTCAATTAGAAATTCTTTTGCCATGATTACTTCTCCTCGCCTTCTTTCTTACACATTGGGAAGCCAAGAGCTTCACGTGATGCGTAGTACGCTTCTGCAACCGATTTAGTCAGGTTGCGGATACGAAGGATGTAACGTTGGCGTTCTGTTACCGAGATAGCTTTGCGTGCATCAAGAATGTTGAATGCATGACCCGCTTTAAGAATGCGCTCGTAAGCTGGAAGCGGAAGTGGCTTCTCAAGCTCTAGCAGTTCTTTGGTTTCTTTTTCACATTGGTCGAAGAAGGTGAATAGGAAATCGACGTCTGCGTGCTCGAAGTTGTACGTTGACTGCTCTACTTCGTTTTGGTGGAAAATGTCACCGTAAGTGACTTTGCTGCCGTCTGGAGCGATGTTCCATACGAGATCGTAAACCGAGTCTACTTCTTGGATGTACATAGCGAGACGCTCGATACCGTAAGTGATTTCACCGGTTACTGGCTTACATTCAAGGCCGCCAACCTGCTGGAAGTACGTAAACTGAGTCACTTCCATACCGTTTAGCCACACTTCCCAGCCTAGGCCCCATGCGCCTAATGTTGGGTTTTCCCAGTTATCTTCGACGAAACGAATGTCGTGAACCAGAGGATCGACACCAAGTACTTCTAGAGAACCTAGGTACAGCTCCTGAATATTGTCTGGCGATGGTTTTAGCGCTACTTGGAATTGGTAGTAGTGCTGAAGACGGTTAGGGTTTTCACCATAACGGCCATCGGTAGGACGACGTGAAGGTTGTACGTAAGCTGTAGACATTGGCTCTGGGCCAAGCGCTCGTAGACAAGTCATTGGGTGAGAGGTACCCGCACCCACTTCCATATCTAGCGGTTGAACAATGGTACAACCATTTTGAGCCCAATAATCCTGCAGCGCGAGGATCATTCCCTGGAAGGTTTTGATATCGTATTTTTGCATAAGTCAGGTTCGCGCGATTCTTCTGTTGCTGTTATTGATCAAATGTTCGCCGTAGTCATGGCGATTTCTATCACTTTCAGCACATTAATATAATGAAAATAACAATCAAGTATACCCAGATATTGCGTAGGGGAGTAGGGCTAATCTTGATTAATTCCTAGTCAGAATTCTCCTTTAATGGATTTTTAATGGCTTATTCGTCCAAATTTTCCTAAAAGGAAGTTTTTGACCACTTTGTTACTTGAGAAATGACATAGAGCTGGATAGAATTGCGTCCATCTTTGGGGAGTAGCTTACCAACACAATCAGCCTGATTGTTTGGTTCGTTCGTCAACATAATTGGTGCACAATCACCATGGCGCTCGAGACTCATTGCCTGATGGGTTTAGCAAGACCTTAGATAAACATCGTGAATCGGGGTGGGGCACGAGGTTTGTCTTAGGTTTAAAATAATTATCCCTGCCTCAATGAGCATGTCGTGAGCGTTTTAGCTATTTCAATTACCACTGTCGCTTTAGCCGAAATTGGTGACAAAACCCAGCTATTGTCTTTACTGTTGGCCAGTCGTTATCGAAAACCGATACCGATTATCGCCGCTATTTTCTGCGCTACTATTGCCAATCACGCCCTTGCGGCTTGGTTAGGTGTGGTTGTGGCCGACTATTTATCACCAGAGGTGCTTAAGTGGGTCGTGGTGGCAAGTTTTCTCGCTATGGCGGGTTGGGTGCTGATTCCAGATAAGTTGGATGATGACGATGAAATTTCCAATCGAGGACCGTTTGTTGCCAGCTTTATCGCGTTCTTTATCGCTGAAATTGGTGATAAAACTCAGATTGCTACCTCTATCTTAGGGGCTCAGTTTGCTGATGCGTTGACGTTAGTGATTATCGGCACCACGCTGGGTATGCTGGCAGCCAATGTTCCTGTGGTTTTGATTGGTAAATTGTCGGCCGACAAAATGCCGCTCAACCTGATTCGTAAGGTGACGGCTCTGCTATTTATCGCTCTGGCGGTTGGCGCTGCGTTTTTGTAAAACGGTCGCTAACGTGCGATAAAAAGCGGATATCTGGTGGAGAAATGCGATAGATCAAACTCTATGCTAAATTCGTGTAAGGGCGTGATCGCTGACATATTCGTGTCATACTTGTCATGCTAACTTAACGGTGTGAATGATGTTACTCAAGGTGAGAAGAATTCTGTTTATTCTTCAAACACCTAGAGTATAGCGAGAGGGCAACATTATGCTTACACGTTATATGGGGATGACCCCAAAAAGTCAGAGTTATCTATTCACTTTCGGCTTGGTACTGTGTTTACTGGCAATGGTACTGACCGACATGTGGCTGCCGATTGTTGCGGGTTCATTTGTGTTGACCGCGTTGACGGTTGAAGCCTGGATTCGAGTCGCGCACATTATCCCAATGCACGAAGAAATGCGGGCAATGCAAAAACAGCTGAGAAAATTGCAATCTGAAGTCCACACCATTGAATATGACGAATAAACAAACGGCTGCCCCAGGCAGCCGTTTTTCATTTTTATTAGCTTAGCGTTAACGCTACTCCATTCCTTTCTTGATCAGGTACTGGTAAGGCAGCTCTTCGGTTTGAGCCGCAATCAGCTGGTGATCCATAAAGCGGCAGAAGCTCGGAATGTCGCGTGTGGTGGATGGATCATCGGCTTTTACCAGCAGAATCTCACCCTCTTGCATGTTACGGATTGTCTTCCTGACCATCATCACGGGCTCTGGGCAGCGCAGTCCTTCTGCCTCTAAAATTTGGGTCGCCTGTTCTGAATTGATTGTCATGGTCATATCTTTGGTTACCTCAATAGGGGGTAGATAATACTGGTGAAGAAAAAATATTCAATAACCCCTTGGCAAAGCGATCAAATTGTTTTAACTTAGTTAACAAGTTGGTAACATTTAAAACAAGGAGCGCTTATGTTGACAGCTTTAGATCGTCTAACAATCTATTCCGTGCTGTGCTTTATTTCTTTTTGCGCACTTGTTTTACGTACACCAGCAGAATCGTCGTTTATGCCTTTGCTCGGCATGGTTGCGACGGTTGTAGGGATTTGGCTCGAGATGCATCGCTGGCCGAGCGCATCTGAAGAGCAAGAAAATTGATGGTTGAACTTCCAACAACCATTCTCAATTGTAACTACGCTCAATTACATTCCGACACTATCCCCATTTTTCTTGGGCTTCCCCGCTGAAAGGCGGGATTTTTTTTATCTAAAGAGTACAATTCAATAAATATACCCTTCATTTTAAGTGGCTATTTGTGGAATTAGAAGACATCTATCGCCGTGATCTGAATTTGCTGGTGGCGTTGCGGGTTTTAATCGAAGAGTGCAGCGTCAGTAAGGCGGCACATCGGCTTAATCTCAGCCAGTCTGCGATGAGCCGAGTGTTAGGTCGGCTGCGTGACATGCTGGGTGACCCTTTGTTTACGCGTCAGGGTCAGCATCTGATTCCAACCGAAAAAGCGCTCGAGGTTGACAAAGCTCTGGGAGAGCCACTGGAATCGCTGCGTCAGGTGTTGTCTCCGATTCAAACTGAACCGCAAAGCTTTGAGAATACCTTCAATATCGCCACCACTGACTATGCGATGCAGACTATTCTGCCCTTTGCTTTGCCGCGTATTTATCAGGAAGCGCCTAATGTGTCGATTAACTTTCTACCTCTGCAACATGACCGATTAGCTGCTCAGTTGACGTATGAAGGGGCGGATTTAGCCATATGCCGACCCATTGGTCCAGTGGAGCCACTACGCAGTGAAATTCTTGGGCGTGTAGGGGTTTTATGTCTCTTATCTAAACAGCACCCGTTGGCCAACACCTCACTCAGTTTGAAGGACTACCTTACCTATCCACATGCGATGATCGCTATCAGTGATGGCGTCAAAGCCCTAATTGAACAGGCATTAGTGGACCAGCCTAAGCGAAAAATGGTGCTGCGGGCTTATCATCTGGAAGCAGCACTGGCCATTGTGGATACCATGCCGCTGATCATTACAGTGCCAGCGGATTTAGCTTATCTGGTTGCAGAGCGTTATGACTTGGCAGTTAAGCCTTTACCATTCCAGTTCACGCCGTTTGATTATTCGATGATCTGGCATGCACGTTGCGAGCACTCACCGGCGCAGGAATGGCTGCGATCTGTGGTGAGAGAAGAGTGTAGTCGTTTGATTGCCAAACGTATCGCAGACATGGGATTGGATTAACACGATTTCCATCGATACAAAAAGAGCCAGCAATGCTGGCTCTTTTATTTTGAATCTTAGAATTACAGCTTAATCACAACGCGACCTGTTACTTGGCCGTTGGTAATGTCTTCTGCGTATTTTGGTGCATCGGCAAGGGCCACCTCAGTACAGGCTTGTTCAAAGTAGCTGTCAGGTAGTAGTTCAACCAGTTTTTCCCAAGCGGCGATACGCTTCTCTGTTGGGCACATCACTGAGTCTACGCCTTGCAGGCGAACATTACGCAGAATAAAAGGCATCACGGTTGTTGGTAGGTCAAAGCCACCAGCCAAACCACAAGCAGCTACTGCGCTGTTGTAATCCATTTGCGCCAGTACTTTAGCCAGTACTTTGCTGCCCACAGTATCAACGGCGCCAGCCCAAACTTGCTTTTCTAGTGGGCGTGCGGGCTCTTCAAACTCGACACGATCAATGATACGGCTTGCGCCTAGCTTTTCTAGGAGAGGACCATTTTGTTCAATGCGGCCAGTCACCGCCGCCACTTTGTAGCCGAGCTTTGCCAATAGCGTTACCGCTACTGAACCCACACCACCACTGGCGCCTGTGACCAGAATTTCACCTGACTCAGGTTTGACACCAGCGTCGATAAGCGCTTGAACACACAGCATGGCAGTAAAGCCAGCGGTGCCAACCATCATGGCCTTTTTGCTGTCGATCCCTTTTGGCAGTGGTACCAACCAGTCTGCTTTTAGGCGCGCACGTTGAGCCATACCACCCCAGTGATTCTCACCCACACCCCAGCCAGTTAATACGACTTTATCGCCGACTTGGTAACGTTCATCATCTGAATGAGCAACGGTGCCTGCCATATCGATGCCCGGTACCATAGGGAAGTTGCGGATGATCTTACCTTTGCCAGTGATCGCCAGACCATCTTTGTAGTTGAGTGATGAGTAATCGACATCGATCAGTACGTCGCCTTGTGGCAATTGTGCTTCATCGATTTGTTCTACAGAGGCGATGGTGCGTTTTTCTTCTTGGTTTAGAATCAGTGCGTTAAACATAGATGGTCTCCACTACGCGGTAGCAAACATTTAAAAACTGATATTGAGTGTAGACTGAAAGTCACTATGACTAAAATGAAACTTTAGCATTATATACATGCATACAGTGCATTGTGGAAAGTTGCATTGGGCAGTAAAGAAAAAGCCAGTCATGTGACTGGCTTTTTGATGATTAAGAAAGGAAAAACTTATACGACGGGTTGTCGGTTTCGTCTTTGCATTGATAACCCAGCTCTCGCAAATGGGCGGAAAATCGTGATAAATCGGCTTCATCCAGTTCAAAGCCACACAATACTCGACCATAGTCGGCACCATGATTGCGATAGTTGAACAGACTGATGTTCCAATGTGTACCTAATGTGCTGAGGAATTTCAGCAATGCACCTGGGTACTCTGGGAATTCAAAGCTATATAGGCGCTCTTTCAGCTGCTTCGATGGTTTACCACCTATCATGTAACGAATGTGCAGTTTTGCCATTTCGTCGTCTGACAAGTCGACCACAGGGTAACCACCTTCACGCAGATCGTGAATGATGTGTTCCAGCTCTTCCTGCCCACCTTGTAGACGAACACCGACAAAAATGTTGGCCAGATCGTCATCGTTGTAGCGGTAGTTGAACTCAGTGACCGCTCGGCCGCCAATCAGGTTACAGAACTCAAAGAAAGCGCCTTGGCGTTCTGGAATCGTGACTGCCAGCAGGCCTTCACGTTTTTCACCCAGTTCACAACGCTCAGAGACGTAGCGCAGACCGTGGAAGTTAGTGTTCGCACCTGACAGAACAGTACCTAGGTTGCTGTTCTTAAGCTGGTTTTGCTCAGCGTACTTCTTCAACCCTGCTAACGCCAATGCGCCAGAAGGCTCTGCGATAGCGCGCGTATCTTCAAAGATGTCTTTGACTGCGGCGCAAATTTCATCGCTGGAAACGGTAATGTGCCCATCAAGGTACTTTTGACACAAGCGGAACGTCTCTTCACCGATGCGTTTTACCGCGACGCCATCAGCAAACATGCTGACCTGGTCGAGCACGACGGGCTCACCTGCATCTAAAGCAGCCTTAAGACACGCTGAGTCTTCAGGCTCAACAGCGATGACTTTGATTTCTGGCATCAGCTGTTTGACCAACACCGCCACACCCGCTGCTAAACCACCGCCACCAACTGGCACAAAGATATGATCGAGATGACCATTTTGTTGCAGCATCTCCATACCAATAGTGCCTTGACCCGCGATCACTAATGGGTGATCAAAAGGAGGCACAAACGTATAGCCATGTTGTTCAGATAAACGCTCGGCTTCGGCTTTGGCTTCATCAAAGTTATTGCCGTGCAGTACCACTTGGCCACCAAAACCACGCACCGCTTCGACCTTAATGTCAGGTGTGGTTTTTGGCATCACAATCGTGGTTTTGATACCAAGCTTAGTGCCGGAAAGCGCCATACCTTGTGCATGGTTACCCGCTGAGGCGGCAATCACGCCAGCGGCCTTCTGCGCTTCAGACAAACTGGCAACCATATTGTAGGCGCCACGTAGTTTGAACGAATGAACTGGCTGGCGATCTTCGCGTTTGATTTGCACCTTGTTGCCAATCCGTTCACTCAGGCGTGGCATCTCCTGCAGAGGCGTTACCGTTGCTGCTTCATAAACCGGAGCTCTTAAGATATGGCGCAGATAATCTGCGCCAGTCTGATGAGCTTTCCCTGAAAAGAGAGAATCAGACATAAGCTAGTCCTCTAGCTTAGATTTATCTCGTACTGCCCCTTTGTCAGCACTGGTTGCCATACTTGCGTACGCTTTGAGTGCAAAAGAAACTTCACGTTGACGATCGACTGGCTTCCATCCCAGTTCGTCTTGTTTTGCACGGCGCTCAGCAAGTTCCTGCTCTGAGACTTCTAGAGAAATAGAGCGGTTTGGAATATCAATCGCGATCATATCGCCCTGTTTTACCAGACCAATCGCGCCACCATTCGCCGCTTCAGGTGAAGCGTGACCAATGGACAGGCCAGACGTACCGCCAGAGAAGCGACCATCCGTCAGCAGAGCACACTCTTTACCAAGCCCCATTGACTTCAGGTAAGTGGTTGGGTAAAGCATTTCCTGCATACCCGGGCCCCCTTTAGGACCTTCATAGCGGATTACTACTACATCGCCTGCTTTGACTTTGCCGCCTAAGATGCCTTCAACCGCGTCTTCCTGGCTTTCAAACACTACAGCAGGACCAGTGAATTTGTGGATGCTTTCATCAACGCCAGCCGTCTTCACAATACAACCATCAAGAGCGATATTACCTGATAGAACAGCTAGGCCACCTTCTTGGCTGAAGGCGTTTTCTTTGGTGCGGATACAACCTTCTGCTCGGTCGTCATCAAGGCGATCCCAGCGACAATCTTGTGAGAACGCTTTGGTGGTACGAATACCGGCAGGACCTGCACGGAAGAACTTGAGTACTTCTTCATCTTCGGTCTGGATGATGTCGTATTGCGCTAGCTGCTCTTTCATTGAAAGGCCGAGTACGGTGCGTGCATCATTGTGCAGCAAACCTGCGCGGTCCAGCTCGCCGAGGATAGCCATCACACCACCCGCGCGGTGTACGTCTTCCATGTGATATTTCTGAGTAGATGGTGCCACTTTACATAGGTGAGGTACTTGGCGAGACAGGCGGTCGATATCTTCCATATCGAAATCCACTTCGCCTTCTTGTGCTGCCGCAAGCAGGTGGAGAATGGTGTTGGTTGAGCCGCCCATCGCGATATCCAGAGCCATTGCGTTTTCGAATGCATCAAAAGTAGCGATATTGCGTGGCAGCGCTGATTCGTCATCTTGCTCGTAGTAACGACGTGTCAGTTCAACGATACGTTTACCAGCGTTGATAAATAGTTCTTCGCGGTCAGCGTGTGTTGCTAGCATCGAACCGTTACCTGGCTGAGACAGACCTAATGCTTCAGTCAGACAGTTCATTGAGTTCGCTGTGAACATACCTGAACATGAACCACATGTCGGACAGGCGCTACGTTCAATTTGCTCGCTCTGCTCGTCAGAGACTTTCGGGTCAGCACCTTGGATCATCGCATCAACCAAGTCGAGTTTGATCAGTTGATCTGACAGCTTGGTTTTACCCGCTTCCATTGGACCGCCAGATACAAAGATCACTGGAATGTTAAGGCGCATTGACGCCATCAGCATTCCCGGAGTGATTTTGTCACAGTTGGAGATACATACCATGGCATCAGCACAGTGAGCATTCACCATGTACTCTACTGAGTCAGCGATAAGCTCACGCGATGGCAGTGAGTAGAGCATACCGCCGTGGCCCATTGCGATACCATCGTCGACCGCGATGGTGTTGAATTCTTTGGCGATACCGCCTGCTTTCTCGATTTCACCGGCGACCAGTTGGCCCATGTCTTTAAGGTGAACGTGGCCCGGTACAAACTGAGTGAATGAGTTCACGACTGCGATGATTGGCTTACCAAAATCTTCATCTTTTACGCCAGTTGCACGCCACAGTGCACGAGCACCCGCCATGTTACGACCGTGAGTGGTGGTTGCTGATCTGTATTTAGGCATCTTACTACTTCCTTTATTTTGCCGCGTCTGCTGGGTAAACGTAATCTAACCAGCCCCACTTATCTTCAGTGGTGCCGTTGAATAGTCCAAAGTAAGCTTCTTGTAGCTCTTTGGTGATAGGGCCGCGTTTACCGCTGCCTACGTCAATTTTATCTATGGTTGCAACAGGAACGACCTCTGCTGCAGTACCTGTCATAAACACTTCGTCTGCGAGGTAAAGTGCTTCGCGAGCAATGTTTGCTTCGCGTACTTGGTAACCTTTGTCACGAGCGATAGTCATGATCGAATCACGAGTGATGCCAGGTAGGATAGCGCTGGTTGCTGGTGGCGTGGTGATCACGCCATCTTTAATCACAAAGATGTTTTCACCTGCGCCTTCAGACAAATAACCATCAACACTTAATGCAATACCTTCATCGTAGCCATGACGACGTGCTTCACCGCCAACCAGCAATGAAGATAGGTAGTTACCGCCAGCTTTCGCTGCGGTTGGAATGGTGTTTGGCGCTGCGCGGTTCCAGCTGGAAATCATCGCATCGACCCCTTTCTCCAAGGCTTCTTCACCTAGGTAAGAGCCCCATGGGAAAGCGGCGATGATCAGGTCCATTTCGGTGCCCTGCGGTGGACACACACCGAGGCCAACATTGCCAACAAAACCTAGCGGACGAATATAAGCGCTATCGAGTTTGTTCTCGCGCAGTGTTTCGCGCGTCGCTTCCATGATTTCATCCACAGAGTAAGGGATAGGGAAACGGTAGATTTTGGCTGAATCCTTCAGTCGCTTCGCATGCTCACGATGGCGGAATATAATTGGTCCTTTAGGCGTGTTGTAGCAGCGCACACCTTCAAATACTGAAGTACCGTAGTGCATCGCATGAGTCAATACGTGAACATTCGCTTCTTTCCACGGTACCAGCTTGCCATTAAACCAAATGTAATCCGCTGTTGTAGTAGCCATTATTGCCTTCCTTTATGCACAAATTTTTTGTTGTAGGTTGTTATTCGGTAGCTCGTCACTGGCGATTTGTGTTACCTCAACCGTGCGCACATCCCAGAGTTTTTCAATCTGATTGGTCAGAAAGGAGATCGGACGATCGCTGTCGACGATGATCTCGACGCTGGCAATCTTGCTCTCATGGTTCTGTGTGCCTGCAACTTGTCTAACAATGAAACCACGATGGCGAACCACACGAAGAACACGCTCCAGCAGTACCGGTTTGTCGTCTGCTTTAATGTCGATTAGATATCTTTCCATCTTATGTGTTCTCCAGCATGTCATTGTTAGAAGCACCTGGTGGCACCAGTGGCCACACGTTTTCTTCTTCGTCGATTAAAACGTGCAGCAAGTACGAGGTTTCACTATCCAGCATTTCCTGAATCGCTGGCTCAACTTCTTCTTTTCTTGTGATCGTTTTTCCAGGAATATCAAAAGCTTTCGCTAAGGTGATGAAATCTGGGTTGTCATCCAGAATGGTTTCACTGTGGCGACCATCAAAGAACAGCGACTGCCATTGACGTACCATGCCTAAGCGTTGGTTGTTCAATAGAACGATTTTGACTGGAATCTGGCGACGTTTTAGCGTACCCAGTTCCTGAACGTTCATCATGAAAGAGCCGTCACCTGTAATAAGGATAGACTGATCATCCGGACGTGCGACCGCGGCACCCATAGCGGCAGGAAGGCCAAAGCCCATGGTGCCTAAGCCTGCGGATGTGATGAAGTTTTGTGGGTCACGTGGCTGAATATGTTGCGCTGCCCACATCTGGTGCTGACCTACATCGGTTGAGACCATTGAACTATCAGGCATCATGTCGGACAACTGTTTGAGCATACCCGGAGCAAAAATTAGATCACCTGGGTGGTCGTAACGCCACTTAAAGCCACTACGCAGACTTTCACTGTGCTTGACCCAAGGCGTAATGTCTTGAGTCAGTTCGAGTTGAGGAAGAAGGGAATTGATATCACCGCGCAGTGGCGCATGGGCGTGACGCAGCTTGTTGATCTCAGCAGCATCGATGTCGATATGGATAACGCGAGCGTGAGGGGCGAACGTTTCCAATTTACCTGTTACTCGGTCATCGAATCGCGCGCCAACAGCAATCAACAGGTCACATTCTTGAACGACTAGGTTCGCGGCTTTGGTGCCGTGCATACCCAGCATGCCAAGGTAATGTGGGTCGTGACGTTCGATAGTACCTAAGCCTTTCAGGGTGCTGACCGAAGGCATTGGGTTTAAACGTAAGAATTCGCGAACGGCTTTTGTGGCTTTACCCAGTTGTACACCGCCACCAACATAAAATACTGGGCGGGTACTTTGTGAAAGAAGCTCCTGAGCGGCAGAAACGGCTTCTGCTTGAGGAACGGGAAGCGCTGGTGGCGTGAATGGAGGCAAAACGTCAACCGGTGCCTGAGCCAGCTGAACATCTTTAGCGATGTCGACAATCACTGGTCCTGGTCGGCCTGCTTTAGCGACTTCAAACGCTTCGGCTAAAGTTGGTGCAAGCTCTTCAATCTCAGTCACGAGGTAACTGTGCTTGGTACAGGATAGTGACATTCCTATCACATCCATTTCCTGGAAAGCGTCTGTCCCGATGTGGGAACTGGCGACCTGACCCGTGATTGCCACCATTGGGATCGAATCCATAAACGCATCGGCCAAACCGGTTACTAGGTTAGTGGCTCCGGGACCAGATGTTGCCATACAGACTGCGACATCTTGAGTCGCGCGTGCCATACCGATAGCGGCCATCGCTGCACCTTGTTCGTGACGGCAGAGGATGTGCTCGACGCCACCGTCATACAGCGCGTCATAAATTGGCATGATGGCACCGCCTGGATAGCCGAATACGGTTTTGATGCCCTGTTGCTTTAATGCGGCTACGACTAATTCAGCACCTGTCATCGTAAGCCTCCTTGGCTACCTAAGTAGCAATGTTGTGTTGTTGTGCACGTCATGTGCGCTCCCATTCTTCCTGCCAGCTTGCGGCTGAGCTCTTTATTTTTCTGTCTGCCTGACTAAGTCAGTGTTTATTTTTTCGCTGATTTTCAGCGTTTAAGTTGAAAAAAACCCCCGGACTTTTCAGTGCGGGGGTTTTTTTGAATTTGGTGTTTTATTTTTCGCCCACCAGCCCCCGCGCGGAATCAATAATGACCACGATAATCAGGACAATCAGTGCGTTAATGCGGGCGTTGAAATTCATATTCTTTTTTAATGTTGTGCTTACGTAATATGGTACGAAATTGTTTGCGTCACTAGTGGTAACATAGAATTCCGTTACATGACAAGCAAAAAGTCATTCTTTTTTCACATTCTCTCATCATCTCACCACGCTATATAACAAGATTGTTAGAAAAGTGCGCAAGTTATCAAACAGATAAATAGATAGCAGAGAGTGTAGGAAAAATTATGGGCTTAGCCATTATTTACAGTCGGGCATCGGTGGGGGTTGAAGCGCCTCCTGTGACGGTAGAGGTGCATATCAGTAATGGAATGCCGGGGTTCACTCTGGTGGGATTACCGGAAACCACTGTTAAAGAATCACGCGACCGAGTGCGCAGTGCGATCATCAACTCTCGATTTGAGTTTCCAGCCAAGCGAATCACGGTCAATCTTGCACCCGCCGATCTGCCCAAGGAGGGAGGGCGCTTTGATTTGCCGATTGCACTTGGCATTCTCGCTGCTTCAGAGCAGATTCCAGTCAGGGGTTTGGCGGAAAAAGAATTCGTTGGTGAGCTGGCTTTGTCGGGGGAACTGCGAGGAGTGAAAGGGGTATTGCCTGCAGCGCTGGCAGCCAACAAAGCACAGCGAAGCTTGGTTGTGCCTCATTACAACGGCGATCAAGCCGCGTTAGTGGGCGAAGAACAGCATAAATCTGCCCAAAGCTTACTAGAAGTGTGCGCCGATCTTTGTGGCCAACAAAAACTTAGCCTGCATCAAACACAAAATCTGCACCGAGCGGTGGATAATGGCCGCGACTTACAAGACATCATTGGTCAGCAGCAAGGTAAACGTGCTTTGGAAATTGCTGCGGCAGGCAACCATAACTTGTTATTTTTAGGCCCGCCTGGGACGGGAAAAACCATGCTTGCCTCGCGTTTGTGCGATTTGCTGCCGGAGATGAGTGACGACGAAGCAATGGAAACGGCGTCTGTTGCGTCACTAACTCAGCAGGAAATCAATGCGCTTAACTGGAAGCGGCGCCCCTTTCGTGCACCGCACCATTCAAGCTCAATGGCAGCGCTCGTCGGCGGAGGCACAATCCCAAGACCGGGTGAAATTTCGTTGGCCCATAATGGGTTGCTGTTTCTTGATGAAATGCCAGAGTTTGAACGTAAGGTGCTTGACTCATTGCGTGAGCCGCTGGAATCCGGGGAGATTATTATCTCGCGTGCTCAGGGCAAAACTCGCTTCCCTGCACGCTTTCAGCTGGTGGGGGCTCTCAATCCCAGTCCGACGGGCTATTACGAAGGTAATCAGTCGAGAGTGAATCCACAAACCATTTTACGTTATCTGAGTCGGTTATCTGGCCCTTTACTGGATCGCTTTGATATGTCACTTGAGATCCCAGCGTTACCTAAAGGTACTTTGGCCGAAGGTGGCGATCGTGGTGAACCTACAGAAGTAGTTAAGCAAAGGGTTTTCAATGCCAGAGCCTGTATGCTGGAGCGCTCCAATAAGGTTAATGCGCTGTTGGGCAGTCGCGAAATAGAGGAGTACTGTCCATTGAAAAAAGAAGATGCGCAGTTTTTGGAGAGTGCGTTGCATCGTCTTGGGTTGTCAATTCGGGCTTATCACCGAATCATTAAGGTTGCGCGCACTATTGCTGATTTAGATGGCCAGTCGCAGATTGCTCGCAATCACCTAGCTGAAGCGTTGGGATATCGGGCAATGGACCGATTGCTTAAGCAATTGACCGCTCAGGCGGTGTAAAAAAGCCCGCACAGGGCGGGCTGTACTTCAACTTAGAATTGGTAGTTCATACCGACCGAGAGCAAATACTGGTCTTCATCGTAGAAGTCGATGTTGGAGTCGGTTTTGGAGTAGCCAGCAAACGAAATCAACGACCAGTCTTGCCAGCCCATGAACTCTTGATACTCGTAAGCTGCGAAGAAGCTCAGTTCATCTTCGTCACGCGTCTTGCCGTAAATTGGGTTAACGGCGTCGTAAGAGCGGTTAGTGTACCCAGCCGTCAGTGCGAACTGGTGGCGGTTCATGATCTTAAAGTAACTTAGCTCACCGCCAACTGAATCGAGTGAGTTGGCATCTCCGTCGGCATCAGTTTTGATGTAGGTGAGTGAAGGCTGCAAGAACGAAGTGCGAGTCAACGGTAGACGATAGTCACCTTTTAGATAGATTGATGAAGAGTCGCGCTGAAGAGCATTTCGCTCTGTGGTTGTTAATGATGTATCACTGACACCAGATTTTTCATCGTCAATATCGCGGGTTGCATACGCGGTGTCTAGGCTGAAGTTAGAGCCCATAATATTGTTGAACTTCAGACGGAATGCATTGCCTGTTTCGTCTGTGGTTTGACGCTCTTGGCCAGTCAGGAATGGGTCAGACCAAGTTTCGCCCGACATCACTGTCGGTAGGAAAGAGGCATCAATCACCATACCTGACGCAAGTTGTTGCTTATATCCTAGCTCCAGCGCTAATGTACCGACAGCGATATCTTCACGAGCCATACCTACGTAAAACTGTTTGTCTAAATTTGTACCGAAGGTATAGGCCAAGCTACCAAGTGGCAGTACTAGCGCACCGCTGTCTGAAGAGGCCGTTTGATTGACATCATTGATGGTTTTATCGCCATCGGTATTGAAGTTTGAAGTGGTAGAGGCAAATCCAGCGCTGAGTGACACTTCACCACTAAATCCTGCTTGTTCTGATAGCTGAGCCATCGTTGGAAGGGCAACCAGCGACAGGGCTATTAGAGAGAGTTTGGCTTTCATTGAGGGTTCTCCTTGTTATGAACCTTTTGACATTAGATAAGTGGTTGTCGAAGTTTTGTCGAACTAATCTGACCATCGTCAGAGTGATTCCAATGTGGTTACGGACTTGTATAATTACACGCTGTTTTATTATTCATAAATGAAACGTTATAAATTCTATCTGGGATCTCATTAATAAGCGTTATGTTTGCATACCTACTCCTTGTTCTGAATGTGGCTCTGGTCATCCTTAACTCAGCTTTTTGCTCGATCGTCATTTGTATCATTGCTTTGATTAAAGCCGTGTTACCAAAAGGTAAATTGCAGGCAAAAGGTACTGCAATGGCTAATCGGGTGATGTGGCTGTGGGCGACCATTAACTCCGGCATTCTTTCCTTGTTCAATCGTGTCGAATGGGACATCGAAGGCGGTCAAAGTTTAAGGAAAGACGGCTGGTATTTACTGATCAGTAACCACCTAAGCTGGACCGACATTGTTGTATTGTGCGGTGTGTTTAAAGACCGCATTCCTATGCCGAAGTTCTTTCTTAAGCAACAATTATTTTACGTTCCGTTTATAGGAATGGCGTGCTGGGCGCTGGATATGCCGTTTATGCGCCGCTATTCCCGAGAGTATTTGATTCGCCACCCGGAAAAGCGTGGTCAAGATTTGGCAACGACTCGTCGATCTTGTGCCAAGTTCAAGCACACCCCAACGACGGTGGTGAATTATGTGGAAGGCACACGTTTTACTGAGCAGAAGCAGAAAAAGAGCAAAGCAGGCTATCAGTATTTGTTGCAGCCCAAAACGGGGGGAATTGCTTATACGTTGGCGGCCATGGGCGATCAGTTTGAAAACATTATTGATGTCACGCTAGCGTACCCAGAAAACACCGATAAACCGTTTCGCGATATGCTGATGGGACGAATGACCAAGATAGTCGTACGCATCAAAGTGTTGCCTGTCGATGACAGCGTTCGTGGGGATTACTTCAACGATAAACCTTACAAGCGCCAGTTTCAGCAATGGTTGGGTGATATATGGCAGGATAAAGATGAACTGCTAAAAGAGATTCATCAGGATAAGTAGATCAATCGAACACTAAAAAGGGAGCCAAGGCTCCCTTTTTTACGTAATCAACTTATTACTGTTTAGTCAGCAGGAAGTTTACCAACTCGAAGTATTCGTTAATTGTCTTGATGCTCTGTGCCTGAACAAGGTACTTATTGTTTACGACAACTGCTGGTACGCCAGACAGGCCGCTGTCTTTAAACTGCTTGTCGAAGCGGCGCACCATAGAGTCAACGGCAAAGCCTTTGAATGCTGCATCAAATTTCTTCGCATCAATGCCTTCGTCTAGGAAGATTTGACGCAGTTCTTCATCATTTTTTGGTGGCTTACGCATGTTGTGAATGCGGTTAAACATGACTGGTACCATTTTGTCTTCCACTTTCAGCGCTACCATGGTCGCGTAGGCTTTGCTCATCGACTCACCCATGCTACCACCCATGAAGGAAACGTGATTTTTCTGGAATTTAGCCCCTTCTGGAAGTTGAGCTTTTAGCTGTTCGATGATTGGCTCAAACGTATTACAGTGTGGGCAGTAGAAAGAGAAAAACTCGGTCACTGTTGGCTTTTGTGAAGCCTTGCTGAGAGAAGCTGAAGGAATATCAAGAACTTGATAATGTTCACCTTCTTTGAATTGAGCGGCGTGAGCAGAAAGGCTCAACATAACAGTTGCGACAAGTGCAAACAGCTTTTTCATTATTGACTCCATGTTTGTCATTTTGGCTTCTTACCACTGAGGCATCAGTGAGAGTGGTGGCTCACTCAATGCCGAAATTTGTTCTTTGAAAGCTAATACCTGGCTTTCCCAGTATTTTGGATCATCAAACCACGGGAAGGCGATAGGAAAAGCAGGATCCTGCCATCTTTTTGCCAACCATGCCATATAGTGCACCATACGTAGACCGCGTAAAGGTTCAATTAGTTTCAATTCGTTGGTATTAAAGTCGTTAAACTCCTGATACGCCTCAAGCAGAATATCTAATTGCATCAGTTTATCGGCACGTTCGCCATTAAGCATCATCCACAAGTCTTGTACTGCCGGTCCATTACGAGAGTCATCAAGATCGACAAACATTGGACCGTCGCGCCAGAGAATGTTCCCCGGATGGCAATCACCGTGAAGACGAATGATGTTGGCTGAGTCATCCCATTGTTGTTGCAGCGATTGAATCAACAAGTCTAAGTCATTGAAGAAGGCATTCTCCAGATGAAATGGAATAAACTGTGATTGCTCCAGAATCTTACGTGGTTGATGCAGGTATTCTTCGAGGCTGATGGTGGGTCTGTGCTTAAAGGGCGTTCGAGCACCGACTTTATGGATTCGACCAAGGAAACGACCTACGCCTTCCAGTTGTTCGAGGTTATCAACTTCAAACTGGCGTCCGCCAACACTGGCAAACAGTGCAAACAGATACCCCTGATATTGATGCAGAGTTTGCCCCTGAATTTTTATCGGTGGGGCAACCGGGATATCGGATTCAATTAGCTCCAGAGTAAAGTCGTGCTCTTCTTGTATCTGTTCTGAACTCCAGCGCTCGGGGCGATAAAACTTCACCACATAACGTTGACGCTCTTCATCGGTAAACTGATAAACACGGTTTTCATAGCTGTTGAGTGGTAGAAAGCCGGATTCGGCGCGAACGCCAATGCTTTCCAAGGCGTACCACATAAAGTCGGGTGTCAGAGCATCAAAGTTAAAGGCTTGTTGTGTCATAAATAAAAAGGGCTCATTGCTGAGCCCTTTTCCATGTTTTAGGTAGAGGTAGCCGCTAAAGCTTTTTAATAAAGCGGCTTTCTACTTCAATCGTAAAGTCTTCGCTATCGGACAGTATAAACTGAATTGTCGCAACAGGAGAGCTGAGATTGTCCGGATTGACGCCTAAGCTCATTGGTAGGTTGTACACTTCACCCGGTGAAACGTGGACAGTTTGTTTGCCATACCAAGAGACATCAGTGAGCCCTAACACATCCAACTTATACTCTTGAGTTTGCTGAGTTTTGTTGATGATCTTCAGTGTGTAGGTGTTTTCGACTTCGCCGGAGCTGTTGACGCGGAATAACTGATTACGGTCACGCAGCACGCTAAGACCTGCTGGGTCAACCGCAGCCACTTGAGCAAAGAACAAACCGATCATCACTAACAGTACCGCGCCATAGCCAAGTAATTTAGGTCGCATGACTTTGGTATTTTTGCCTGACAAACGATGCTCTGTGGTGTAGCTGATCAGGCCTTTTTCATAGCCCATACGATCCATCGTATTGTCACAGGCATCAATACAAGCTCCACAGTTGATGCACTCATATTGCAGGCCATCGCGAATATCGATACCGGTCGGACAGACCTGCACACACAGGTTACAGTCGATACAGTCGCCTAAACCCAGAGCTTTTGGATCGGCTTTACGTGAGCGAGCACCACGAGATTCGCCTCGTTTTGTATTGTAGCCAACGATGAAGGTATCTTTATCAAACATGGCTGACTGGAAGCGCGCATACGGACACATGTGGACACACATGATCGAGCGCATCCAACCTGCATTGGCGTAGGTACAGCCTGCAAAGAATAGTACCCAGAACACTGGCCAGAAATCAGCGTTGAAGGTGAAGAACCCGAGTACAAGATCTTTGATCGGAACAAAGTAGCCGGTAAAGGTGAAACCTGTTGCCAGTGCAATAGACCACCATGCTAGGTGCTTAAGTCCTTTACGCATTGCAAGATTAGCGTTCAGCTTGCCTGAGTCTTGTTTACGGCGTTTGTTGGCGCTGCCTTCTAGCTTCTCTTCAAACCAGATGTACATGAAGGTCCAGACGGTTTGCGGACACAAATAGCCACACCATACCCGACCTAAGAAGGTGGTAAGGAAGAACAGACCGAAAGCGGAAATCATGAACAGCAATGCCAGCAAGGTCAGATCTTGCGGGTAAAGTGTGGTACCAAAGAAGTTAAACTGCTGATGACCAAGGTCTAATAGAACTGCCTGACGTTCCCCGTACGGAATCCATGGCACCATAGCGAAGAGAACCAGTAGCAACCAGCCTCCGTAGCGACGTAACTGTTGAAATGTGCCCTTACTTTCACGCACGTAGATGCGGTTGCTCGGGTTAAACCTGTCCCCAGTGTTTTTGTGCGTCTTGGGGTTAAAGGTCTTGGGAGTCACGTCTTTTATCTCAATTTTGTCCTGACTCATTACGCTTCCTTCTTGGGCTAAAGGCGAGATTTCTTAGCGATCCCGCTCTGCGACTTTGCTCTTTAATATTTTAGTATTTTCTTATGGACGGCGATTATATACGCAATCATTTTTTTATTTCTTTAAGGCTATCAACCTTTAACAACAAAGATCAGTACAGTTTTATAAATAAATTGCCTAACAGTTTTGCCCGTCTAAATGATTTGGATATAAAAAAAGCGACCCTAAGGTCGCCCTGGCCTAAGCCTGATTATTTGATGATGCCACGCGCCCGCAGAATCGCGGTTTTAAAATCGTCTTCCTGATCTTTTTTCAGCCCCGGAATCATTTCATCTTTGCTGCTGTTGCGCATTTTGAGGTGGTAGATCAGTACATCGTCGGTGAGATCTTCCAGTTTACCTTCGTAACCTGCTTCCTGCGCGAGTTGGACAATAAACTGCAGCAGGTTCATTTGCTGATCTTTTTGCCATTCAGGCTCGAGTAGCTCGAGTAGCTCTTCAATGCGATGACACTTCATCGGCTTTCTCCACACTTTCTATGCTGGTATACGGTTAAGGTACCAAATCAGACAGGCCAATACCATGGATTCAGGGGTGGGAGAATGAGAAAAGAAAAAGCGCAGTGGAGACTGCGCTTTATGCCTATGCCGCCTTAGTGACTTTGGCTGCAGAAGAGGACATTAACGCTGTCTTTTCTACTAAAGTCATTCCGGGCGCGAGTTTTTGTGCCGCTGGAGTAGTGACAAAGCCACCACGACGACGCATCGCACGGTTTGTGTGCGACGTACACCTGACTGCTGTTGGGCGCATTGATTAACCTAACTGCCAGGCACATCCATTGCCGAACTTATGGCCTGATTAGCTATGAGTTGCGCTTCATTACTGAAGAATGGCTCTTCTGGCTCACGCCAATCCAAGTAGCTAATCAGGAATAATGATATGAAATATGCATATCAGAGATCAGATTAGCATCATCCGATCAATTGATCGATATCTAATCGATCTTGTTTGTTTCCTCTCACTACAATTATGTGAGAGGCGTAGTAGTAGTGAGACAAGTGTGCGGATTAGTATGATACCGTGTGATTATGTTGATGGCTGCGCTTTACCAAGGAGGTGTGCATGTCGTTTTTTAAGAAAACCCTCGCGAGTTTTGGTATCGGTTCTGCAAAAGTCGATTCCGTTCTGCAGCAAGAAGTGCTGTACCCGGGTGAAAAGGTCAATGTGACGATTCATGTCTATGGCGGCTCGACAGCGCAGGAAATTGATAATATTGAGATGAAGCTTTATTGCCGCTACATCAAAGAAGTACCAGCCAATCAAGACAGAGACGAGCATAACAGCGGCCATATGCGTCGTATGCCGACCAGCTATACCTTGGCTCACTGGACGTTACCGTATGCATTTACCATTGAGCCGGGAGAAACGCGTGATTTTGAAGTCGAGCTGGACGTGCCATGGAATGCGCCTGTCACCATTGGTGATTCCAAAGTGTGGTTGGAAACCGGGCTGAATATCGCCTTGGCTAAAGATCCTAGTGACACTGATATTCTTACGGTGCGTCCTGATCCTTTGTTAGATGGTATTTTTACGGCTTTGGAAGAGCAGGGGCTGCGTATTCGTCAGGTTGAGTGTGAAGCGGTTGAGAGATTTGAGCTACCGTTTGTTCAGGAGTTTGAATTTGTGCCGACCACTGGGCCTTTTCACGGTCGCTGGCGCGAATTGGAAATGGTGGCGTATCGCAGTGATGATGAATTACAGATGTGGTTTGAAATTGATCGACATCGTGAAGGTGCAAAGGGAATGCTAGCAAGCTTGTTAGGTGGTGGGCAGTTAAAACGTCAGCTGACGATTTCCGTTCATACCCCAGCAGATCAGGCAGGTCAGCAAGTTGTAGAGTATCTCGACAGTCACTCTTAACGTAAAGTTAACAGTTTGGGCTTACAAGTGTAAGCTGAATGTGCCATACTTTGGAGTAAATATTCCACCAGAGTATGGCTTGTTATGTCGACCAATCACACCGCGCCTTACAGCGTCAAAGAAGAAATCGCCAATACACTGACCCACGGTATCGGTATGGTACTTGGCATTGTGGGCTTGGTGTTGCTGCTGATCAAAGCCGTTGATCACAATGCGGATGCTCTGACTATTACCAGTATGAGCATTTACGGCGGCAGCATGATTGTGCTGTTTCTTGCTTCTACTCTGTATCACGCGATTCCTTATCAGAAAGCCAAACGGGCGCTGAAGACGTTTGATCACTGCGCGATTTATTTGTTGATTGCGGGCAGCTATACCCCATTTTTGCTCGTCAGCCTCAGAACGCCTTTGGCGATTGGTTTGATGATCGTGATCTGGACCATCGCGCTGGTCGGCATCATTATGAAATTGGCGTTTGTCTATCGTTTTAAAAAGCTTTCGCTTGTGACCTACTTATTGATGGGGTGGTTATCGCTGGTGGTCATCTATCAACTGGCATTGAATCTGGATGTTGGTGGGTTAACTTTGCTGGCTGCGGGAGGAGTGATCTATTCACTGGGCGTGATTTTCTATGTCGCTAAGCGCATCCCATTTAATCATGCCATTTGGCACGGGTTCGTTTTAGCAGGATGCGCTTGTCATTTTCTGGCGATTTACCTCTATGTCGAGCCGATCTAACGTGTTTCGAGATTAATGACTTTGGCGGTCACTAAGTACTGCTCAGCTTGATCGATCGCCAGTTCAATCGTTTTACCCTGCTCTGCTTGTTGAGGGCGTAGATACGTGTCGGTCATGCGTTTGATAGATTGCCATACTTTGACCGATTCTTTGCTCAGCACGTCTCCCGAGGTCGTCGAGACCTGAATTTCGATTTCAACTAAAATCACTGACTGGCTACTTTGGTTCGTGACTGAGGTTGGAATCATTAACTGACCATCTTGATAGCTCACCGCACCTAATAACACTTCCACGCCTGAGTCAGACAGCTGCATGGTGGCACGATCGCTACCGACAGTGACAATGGTTCCTACCGCTTTTTCGATCAGCGGAATGGCTGCCACTTTGGCTTTTTTGACCGGAATAGTAGCGGCTGGCTGAGTGGTCTCTTCAACTGCTGCCATTTCATCGGTTTTGCTTGCTTCCACTGGCACTACATATTGCCAAGTGAAGTCGTCATTAAGCTGGACTTGGCGACCATCTTCGAGAGTGACAGTTTGGCTGGCAAACACCAATGAACTGGTTAGCAAGGTAAAAAGTCCGATTAGTTTTTTCATTGTTGTGTCCTTAACGTCGCCAGAAAGCCGGGAAAAACAGCACCAACAAGGTGAGTATTTCCAGTCGTCCCATCAGCATTCCAAAGCTGAGCAGCCACTTGGCGGCATCTGGTAGTGGGGCAAAGTTACCTGTCGGCCCAATCACTGCACCCATGCCTGGGCCAACGTTGGCCACGGCGGTGATAGACCCGGAAATGCTGGTAATAGGATCCAATCCCAATGCACTTAAGCATCCAGCAATAAAAATAATCGTGATAAAGAACATCAGTGCGAACGCAACCACAGAGCGTACGATGTCATCGTTCACCGGCCTATGATTGTAACGCTGAACAAATACCCCAGAAGGATGAATAAGCTTCATCATCTGTTTGTTGAGTAGCGTCATCGCAATCTGAAAGCGGAAGACTTTGATTCCGCCGGAGGTCGAACCCGAACAGGCCCCCGCCATCATTAAGAAGGCAAACAAGGTGGTTGGCAATGCACCCCATGCGGTGAAGTCCTCTAGACCAAACCCTGTGGTTGTTACGACAGAGACGATATTGAACATCGACACCCGTAGCGCATCCATAACGCTGTAGCCATCTCGTATTACTAGCCAAGCTGAAATGATCAGGCTGGTGATAAGAAACAGGTAGGTGAAACCGCGTACTTGCGCGTCATTGATTAACTCATCTACCCGGCGCTTGCGCATCGCTGCCACAAACAGCAGGAAGGGCAATCCACCTAGGAACATAAACAGCGTCGCTACCCAATGAGACCCTTTAGAAAAGTGGTTCATTGAGCCATCTGAAGTGGAATAGCCGCCTGTCGAGAGAGTGGTGAAAGAGTGGTTAATAGCCTCAAACAAATTCATGCCGGTCAGAAGATAGCCGACCATGCACAAACCAGTCAGGATCAGGTAGACCAACATGATGTTTTTGGCCACGGTTTTGGCGCGGGGGCTGCTTTTATCTGACCAATCAGAAGATTCGGTATGGAAAAGCTTCATACCACCGACGTTGAGCATCGGCAACACCGCGACCGCCATGACAATGAAGCCGATTCCGCCAAGCCACTGCAAGATGGAGCGCCACAGCAAAATACTCGGAGCCATGTCATCCAGCCCACTGAGTACGGTTGACCCGGTTGTCGTAATGCCAGACATGGTTTCAAAGTACGCATCGGTAAAGCTGATGTGGTTGATGAACACAAACGGCAGAGCAGCAAAAGCACTGGCGACCATCCACACCAGACTGGTGATGAGGAACATATCGCGCGCGCTGAGTTTGAAATGCTTAGTACGACCGATTGTCAGACAGACGAAGGCAGCAAGGTGGGTGATGACCACTGACTGGCCAAACTCAAGAAACCCTGCAGTGCCTGTAAAGAAAGCCACCAGAGTAGGGACGTACATGAATAGGGCCAGTTTAGAAAGAACCAGGCCGATAACAAACAGTACAGGACGGAAGTTGACCATAGTGTCAATCCTAGAGGAAGAAAGGACTCGGTTGGAATAGCGCTTCGACGTCTGGGACGTACTTCTTATCCACCAGGAACATCACTACGTGGTCGTCTTGCTCAATCACAGTTCGGTCATGAGCTATCAGGACTTCTTCACCACGAACAATCGCACCGATTGTTGTGCCCGGTGGTAGTTTGATGTCGCCAATCGCGCGGCCAACGACTTTAGATGTGGTTTCATCACCGTGAGCGATGGCTTCGATAGCTTCTGCTGCACCGCGACGTAGTGAAGAGACGTTAACAATATCAGCCCGACGGACGTGTGTTAGCAAGGCGGAAATCGTTGCTTGCTGAGGTGAGATAGCGACGTCAATCACACCACCCTGAACCAGATCCACATAGGCGCCGCGCTGGATAAGCACCATCACTTTCTTGGCTCCCATGCGTTTCGCCAGCATGGCGGACATGATATTGGTTTCGTCTTCATTGGTCAGGGCGATGAACACGTCGACCTGATCGATATTTTCTTCGGTAAGCAGTTCCTGATCCGCAGCGTCACCACAGAAAACAATGGTGTTTTCCAGCTCTTCAGACAGCTTTTCAGCGCGCTGGTAACTGCGTTCAATCAACTTGACGCTGTAGGACTGCTCAAGGCGCTTAGCTAAGCTGGCGCCGATGTTACCACCCCCGACAATCATGATGCGGCGATACGGCTTTTCCAGTCTCTGCAGTTCACTCATGACCGAACGGATGTGGTTACTGGCGGCGACGAAGAACACTTCATCATCGGCTTCGATAATGGTGGTACCCTGAGGGCGGATAGGGCGACCCTGACGAAAAATAGCGGCAACGCGAGTATCGATGTGTGGCATGTGCTCACGCAAGGCGGATAGGGCATTACCAACCAGTGGGCCACCGTAATACGCTTTCACCGCCACTAAGCTGACTTTCTGCTCGGCAAAGCTCACCACTTGCAGTGCGCCCGGATATTGGATCAGGCGCTCGATGTAGCTGGTCACCAATTCTTCAGGTGCGATCAGGTGGTCAACCGGAACGGCACCGGATTGGAATAACGCTTCTTTCTCGGCCAAGTATTGTGGCGAGCGGATACGAGCGATACGGTTGGGTGTGTTAAACAGAGAAAAGGCAACCTGACAGGCGGCCATATTGGTTTCATCCATATTGGTCACGGCGACCAACATGTCGGCATCCTGTGCGCCCGCTTCACGCAGCACATCTGGGTGACTGGCGTAGCCGTTCACTACCCGTAAATCATATTTATCTTGCAGCTCACGCAGTCGATCGCTATTTCTGTCGACTATGGTGATGTCATTGTTTTCACCGACCAGATTCTCTGCCAGTGTACCGCCTACCTGACCAGCGCCAAGAATGATGATTTTCATACCGTTTCTCGTCTAACCAAAATTTAGGGGATCGATGATCCCCGAATTACTACGCGATTTTTGTCAGGATGGCGTAATAAAAGCCATCCATGTCCTCTTCGCCTGGAAGCACTTGGCGTCCTGGGTTGTCTACCGGCGAACCTTCTAACTGAGCATTCGCGGTGCGTGCCAGAAACGCTTTCACCTGTTCGCTGTTTTCCTGCGGTGTCACAGAGCAGGTCGCATAAACCAGCGTACCGCCCGGCTTCAGCTGTTGCCACATCGCATCCAGAATCTCGCTTTGCAGTTCTGCCAATGCTGCGATGTCATCACCACGACGCAGCCATTTGATGTCTGGGTGGCGGCGAATAACACCCGTGGCCGAACAAGGTGCATCGAGCAGGATGCGATCAAATTGCTCGCCTTGCCACCAATCTTTTGGCTTACGTGCGTCACCGCAAATAACTTGCGCTTTCAGTTGAAGGCGTTGCAGGTTGTCGTGTACGCGTTTGAGGCGGCTGTCATCACAGTCAATAGCCACTACCTGGGCATCTTGAGTACGCTCAAGAATATGGGCGGTTTTGCCTCCTGGTGCAGCACAACAATCTAGAATTAACTCGCCATCTTTTGGCGTTAGGTAGTTAATCGACAACTGAGCAGCAGCATCCTGAACAGAAACCCAACCTTTCTCAAAGCCTGGCAATTTTGTCACGTCGCACGGGGCGGCCAATTTTAGGGCGTCGCTCGCTTCACTGTGAATACTGCTATCTATGTTTTCATTTTTGAGCAGTTGCTGGTATTCGTCACGGCTGTGATGTTGTTGATTCACACGCAACCACATTGGTGCTTTGCTGTTGTTGGCTTCAATAATGTCTTGCCATTGCTGTGGGTAGGCGTCCTGAAGCAGTTTAAGTAACCAGCTCGGGTGACCGTATTTACCAGCATTGTGGCTCATGGCATGAGCATCTAACTCTTCTTGGTTACGTTGATAGTTACGTAACACTGCATTGATTAAGCCGCGTAGGCGTGGGCCTTTGAGCGTTTTGGTGCCTTCGACGGTTTCAGCGACGGCTGCGTGCGCTGGAATACGCATAAAGCTCAGTTGGTAAATACCGACCAGAATCAGGTGGTGGAAAACGCGTTGTTTGCCTTTAAGAGGCTTATCCATCAGCTCATTCGCGATCGATTCAAGGCGAGGTAAATAACGCAATGATCCGTAACAGATTTCCTGTAACAACGCTTGATCGCAAGGTTTGACTTGTTGTTGAGCCGCAGGAAGTGCGTTAGATAGAGACTGGCCTTTATCGACCACTTGGAAAAGGACATTAGCCGCAGCAGCGCGAACATTCATGTTGAATACCTTAGCAGTAAGGGAGGGTGTCTCCACCCTCAAAAAGTACGTATAAATTAGGTCAGCTGTGTGCCGACTTCAAACCAGCTGGCACGCGAGTTGAGGATATCCTGAACCGGCATGGCTTTTTTACCGGGTACCTGAAGCTGTTCGAGAACCAGAACATGCTTGCCAGTGGCAATGTAGATCCCCGTTTTATCTGCTTGCAGTATTGTGCCGGGTGCCTCAGTTGTCGTTTGAACGTCAACGCGGCTTTGCCAGACTTTGATGCTGTTGTCGGCGGCTTCAAAATGGCTCATCGGCCAAGGATTGAAGGCGCGCACACAACGTTCAATATGCTCGGCGTCATCACTCCAGTTAATGCGTGCTTCTTCTTTGCTGAGTTTTTTGGCGTAATTCGCCAGCTCGTCATCTTGCTTTTCAGGAGACGCTTTGCCGTCAGCAATGTCAGCCAGACACTCAACCAGAGCTTGCGGGCCAAGCCCAGCCAGCTTTTCATACATAGAAGCGCTGGTATCTGTGGCTTCGATCGGCAAAGTTGCAATTTTCAGCATATCGCCAGTATCTAAGCCGATATCCATCTGCATAATGGTGACGCCTGTTTCCTGATCGCCAGCCCAAATAGAGCGCTGGATAGGAGCGGCACCGCGCCAACGCGGCAGAATCGAACCATGGACGTTGATACAACCCAGCTTCGGTGTATCGAGTACTGCTTGTGGCAGCAATAAACCATAAGCGACCACGACCATTAGATCCGCATTCAAATCAGCCAGTTCTTGCTTAGCTTCATCTGACTTAAAGTTTTCTGGTTGGTAAACCGGGATATCATGCTCAAGTGCGATGTTCTTTACTGGGCTGGCAGTCAGCTTTTTGCCTCGACCCGCTGGACGGTCTGGCTGGGTGTAGACCGCAATAACCTCGTGCTCCGAAGACAACAACGCCGCCAAGTGACGGGCGGCGAAGTCCGGAGTACCGGCAAAAACAATTTTCAAAGGTTTGCTCAAAGTACGTTCCTTTAGTGAGCCATTAGGCTTGGCTGGCTTGCTTTTCGTTAAAGCGTTTGATTTTTGCCAGTTTGTCCTGAATGCGCTTGCGTTTTAGAGGCGAAAGATAATCGACAAAAAGTTTGCCTTCTAAATGGTCAAGCTCATGCTGAACACAGATAGCAAGCAGGTCATCTGCCTCAAATGTGTATTCTTTACCATCACGGTCAAGTGCTTTAACCGTGACTTCTGCAGCACGTGAAACCAGTGCTCGTGCACCAGGAACAGACAAACAGCCTTCCTCAATGCCATCTTCGCCACGCTTATCAAGAATTTCAGGGTTGATTAAAACCATTGGCTGATCGCGAGTTTCTGAAATATCGATAACGACGATGCGTTGGTGAAAATCGACCTGCGTTGCCGCAAGACCAATACCTTCTTCGTCATACATGGTTTCAATCATGTCGTCGACGAACTTTTGAATCTCAGGGGTCACCTTCTCCACTGGTTTTGCAACAGTGCGAAGGCGCTCATCTGGGAATGTTAATACTTGTAATACAGACATATACACTCGAAATGTTGAACTGAGCCGAATCAGGATAAACCTTGTTGGCTCAATTCTAGACATTTTGCCACTCAAATGACAGCCTCATTACACTTTTGCGTATTTTCCCCGAGTTAAATTGCACTGTGAATCATGTCAAATTTGGCGAACACTGAGTAGCCAAGCTTTGTTTGGAATAAGAGGTTTAGGCTGACTCTCTCTAGCTCATCAGTGTCGTGTAACAAGGTGTTAGGCCGGATTAAATTTTCCTATGACGAAAGAAGAACTGACGGCTTGGCTGAGCTTGTACTTTACGCCGCGGATTGGGCCCAAAACGTTTCAGCGTCTGGTAGCGGTAGACTCTCCAGTTAACATCATTGACTCTTCACCCGAGACATTACGCCGTTTAGGCTTTTCCGACTCGCAACTGAATTATCTCCAACACCGAGCTGCCGAGGATATTGAGGCGTGTTTCGAGTGGCAAGCAGAATCAAGTGCCAGAACCATTCTACCTTTGAGTGATCAGCGTTATCCGGCACTACTGAAACAGGCTGACGCTGCGCCAGCAATACTGTTTGTTGAAGGTCAGCTAGAGAGTCTATCTCGGCCACAAATGGCGATTGTGGGCAGTCGCAATGCCAGTATTGATGGGCTTAACACTGCACGCAGCTTTGCGACCCAGCTGGTGAAGCAAGACATGGTCGTGACCAGCGGCTTGGCGCTAGGCGTTGATGGTTATGCCCATGATGGGGCACTCAATGGCAATGGGCAAACCATCGCCGTGCTCGGTTGTGGCTTAAATTCTGTGTATCCGGCACGGCATAAGAAGTTAGCTCAACGAATCGTTCAACAAGGGGCATTGGTGTCTGAGTTCCATCCTAATGTGAAGCCAAAAGCCGATAATTTTCCACGCCGAAATCGAATCATTAGCGGCCTGTCACTGGGCGTTTTAGTCATAGAAGCGGCAGAGAAAAGCGGCTCTCTGATCACCGCTCGCTATGCGATGGAGCAAGGTCGAGAAGTGTTTGCGATTCCCGGCTCGATTCATCATCCCCATGCGAGAGGTTGTAACCTGTTGATAAAACAGGGTGCGTGTCTGGTTCAGCAGGTTTCTGACATAACCGATGAAATTGACAGTCTGATTCGCTGGTCTGATGTTAATAAGCCGCCAGTGCAAAGCGATCTATTTGAACAAATTGATTGCAAAGAAGAATTGCCATTTCCTCAGCTGTTAGCTAACGTAGGAAGTAAGGCTACACCAGTTGATATTCTTGCAAGCAGGACCAATATACCTGTGCATGAAGTCATGATGCAGCTCTTGGAGCTTGAGCTCTCAGGGCATGTTGTTGCGGTTTCCGGTGGCTATATTCGAAAGGGGAGGGGCTAGCTATGATGATGGATATCCTTATGTATCTGTTTGAAACTTACATCCATAGCGATGCGGAGTTACAGGTCAATCAAGATGAGCTAGAAGAAGAATTGCTTCGTGCAGGTTTTCATCAAAAAGACATCTATAAAGCCCTTGTCTGGCTGGAAGAGTTGGCTGCATTGCAGCAAAGCGAAACGCATTCCGCGATTTCCATTTGCAGCACATCCACCTCAACGCGTATCTATACCGCGAAAGAGTGTGAGCGCTTAAACCTTGAATCGCGAGGTTTTCTGACTTTCCTTGAGCAGGTCAATGTGCTGACGACTGAGACGCGTGAAATGGTGATTGACCGTATCATGGGGCTTGAAACAGACGAGTTTGAACTGGATGATCTGAAATGGATTGTTCTGATGGTGCTGTTCAACGTTCCAGGTAATGAAAACGCCTACACGCTTATGGAAGAGCTGTTGTATACCAAAGAGCAAGGTATTCTTCACTAAACTCCATGAGTGGCTATGAGCGGTAAAATAGATCATCAGTTGTTTTCGGCCCATGAGCACGCTTTAGAACATAAAGCGTGCCCTAAGTGCCAGTCTGAACAGCGTGAAGGCGAGCTACAACTTCGCCACGGCAAGCACGGCCCGTTTTTGGGCTGTAATCAGTATCCAACCTGCGATTTTAGCCAACCTTTACATCAGAATGACGGCCATATCATTAAAGAGCTGGGCGTACCTTGTCCGGAGTGCTCGAATGAATTGGTGCTGCGCCAAGGGCGTTACGGTATGTTTATTGGTTGCAGTCATTATCCGCACTGTGACCATATCGAGTCGCTTGAGCAACCATCTGAACAAGAGGTTCAAGCAGAACATGCGTGCCCGGAGTGTGGCAAAGGTCATTTGGTCGAGAGGAAGAACCGTTTTGGCAAAGCCTTCTTTGCCTGCGATAACTACCCTAAATGCAAGTTTGCGGTCAATCAGCCGCCAGTTAAGGGTAAGTGTGAAAAATGTGGTTTTCCTTTATTGATCGAGAAGAAGCTCGCTAGTGGGATTAAACATCAGTGTGCTGATCGAAAATGCCATCACACCCAGAATGAACAATAAAAACGGCGCTGTTTCAGCGCCGTTTTTGTTTTTATTAAGTTTGCGATGACTAGTGCTTAATGTGACGCGCGATCTCATGAACCGCCGCGAAAGCATCCGCGTCTAAGACTTCGGCCAGAGCAGATAATTGACGTTGCAGTTCACCACTGTAATCACCACACACGTTAATGTGGCCCATCTTACGTCCAGCGCGTTTGTCTTTCCCATACCAGTGAACGTGACATCCCGGCATAGCGAGTACGCTTTCTGGCAGGGTATCTTCACCGAGGATATTGATCATCGACGTTTCGCGGATCAGCTTGGTGCTACCCAGTGGCATGCCACACACTGCTCGTAAGTGATTCTCAAACTGACAGGTTTCTGCGCCTTGTTGTGTCCAGTGGCCAGAATTATGGACACGAGGTGCGATTTCGTTGACCAATAAGGTGCCATTCAAATCAAAGAACTCGAGGGCCAGAACGCCTACATAGTTGATCTCGTTAGCAACCGCAGTGAACATCTCTTGTGCCTGTTGTTGCAACTCAGTATCGGCAATGGCTGTTGAGACGCTCAGTACCCCGTTGGTGTGGACGTTTTCTGCAAGTGGGTAGACCGCGACTTCGCCATTTTTACCGCGTGCACCGACAAGTGACACTTCACGTTGAAAAGGAACAAACTCCTCCGCAACAATCGCTTGTTTTTCGGTGGCGCCAATACACGTTTCCATCTCAGCCCATATTGCGTCTATCTGAGCAGGGTCTTTGAGTCGCCACTGGCCTTTGCCGTCATAACCACCTAACGCACTCTTTAGTACCATTGGGATACCGACATGCTCAATAGCGTGAGCCAAGTCTTCGCGTGTTTGGATTACATGGTATTTGGCGTTGTGGACCTTAGCCCTGTCCAGCAATGCTTTTTCGATTCGTCGGTCACCGCCAGCTTTGATAGCGTCTGCAGAGGGGAAGAGCTTTCCGCTTGCTTGGCAAACATCAAGAATATCATGTGGGATATGCTCGAACTCGGCGGTAATCACATCTGCTTTCTCAACGGCATTGTTCAACCCTTTGCCCAGTAGCGACTGAGTCAGTGGGTGGACGATGTTCTCGCTCGCGACATCATACGCAATAATATCGATGTTCAGAGGAGCGCCAGCCAGTGACATCATGCGTGCCAGCTGTCCCGCTCCAAGCACTAACACTTGCATGGGATTAGTCCTCTGCCGGGTTTGGATTCGCTAACACGGTTTCAGTTTGCTGGTTGCGAAATGCTTCGACTTTCTCCATCACGGCGTCATCATGTGTGCCGATGATCTGAGCCGCGAGAATGCCCGCATTCGCCGCACCTGCTTCGCCAATGGCCAATGTGCCTACCGCGATACCTTTTGGCATTTGAACAATTGATAGTAGAGAGTCCATCCCTTTTAGTGCACGCGATTGAACAGGGACACCGAGAACAGGTAAGCTAGTGAAAGCGGCCGCCATGCCTGGTAAATGAGCAGCGCCACCAGCACCGGCAATGATGACTTTCAGGCCGCGCTCTTTAGCGCTGTTGGCATAATCAGCAAGAAGCTGCGGAGTACGGTGAGCTGACACCACTTTTGTTTCATATTCGACGCCAAACTGATCCAGCATTTCTGCTGCTAGTTTCATGGTTGGCCAGTCAGATTTAGAACCCATGATGATACCGACTTTCATCTTAAACTCCTTTAATGCAACTCTATTGATGAGCAGATAAATTTGAGCGCATTATACGGGGATTTTACTCTCAAGCAAACGTTTGCGCGAAGTTTAAATCCAGATTGACACAATTTATAAATAAATAGCTTTAGTCACTACCAATGATTGTTTGTAAACTTAGTGATTAGACAGTACATCAGACAGGAAAGAATCAGTGGATAATTTTGAGCAGGCTCTGTTGGCTCTGAAAAACGGTGAAGTGATTGCGTACCCGACGGAGGGGGTATTCGGTGTTGGTTGCGATCCTGATAACCCTGAAGCGATTCAGAAACTATTAGAACTGAAACAAAGGCCAGTGGAAAAAGGTCTGATCCTGATCGCTGCTAGCTATGAACAATTGCTGCCATACATTGACGAGTCTCAGCTGACGGATGAGCAGCTACAGAAAGTCCATCAGACTTGGCCTGGCCCTGTTACTTGGATCATGCCGTGCAGCGATAAAGTGTCGGATTGGGTTTCAGGCCAGTTTGACTCGATTGCGGTGCGTGTGACCGATCATCCTTTGGTACAAAAGATGTGTAATGCGCTTGGAAAGCCGTTAACCTCTACCAGCGCAAATTTGACCGGTGAACCCCCTTGTATGACAACCGCAGAAGTGGAGCAACAACTCGGTGATCGCTTAGTTGCAATTCTGGCGGGAGAAACGGGTGGGCGAGACAAGCCAAGTGAAATTCGCGACGCAAAAACATCCAAGGTATTAAGACAGGGTTAACCCTGCAAAGGAAGTAGAAACATGTCAGCCATCGACAAGCAAGCAGTGAAACAGTTCTTGATGGAGCTACAGGATTCCATTTGTCAGCAACTTGAACAGGCCGACGGCCATGCTGAGTTTATAGAAGATGCGTGGAGTCGTGATCCTGGTGAACGTTTAGGTGGTGGTGGCCGCACTCGAGTGATGAAAGAGGGGGCTGTATTTGAGCAAGGTGGTGTGAACTTTTCGCACGTACAGGGAAAAGAAATGCCAGCGTCGGCTACGGCACATCGCCCTGAACTTGCAGGCCGTCGATTTGAAGCGATGGGCGTGTCCTTGGTCATGCACCCGAAAAACCCTTATATCCCGACATCTCACGCTAATGTGCGTTTCTTTATTGCCGAGAAAGACGGTGAAGCGCCTATCTGGTGGTTTGGTGGTGGCTTTGACCTGACACCTTTCTATCCGTTTGAAGAAGATGCCCAATATTGGCATAACACTGCTAAAGAGGTGTGTGCACCGTTCGGCAGTGAAGTGTATCCAGAGCATAAAGCGTGGTGTGACAAGTATTTCTACCTACCTCATCGTGATGAAACACGTGGTGTTGGTGGTTTGTTCTTTGACGATTTGAATCATTGGGAGTTCGATAAGTGTTTTGATTACATCAAAGCCGTTGGTGAAGGGTATTGCCAAGCCTACCTGCCAATTGTCGAGCGTCGCAAAGCAACCGAATACGGTGAGCGAGAGCGTCAGTTCCAGCTCTATCGTCGTGGTCGCTATGTTGAGTTTAACTTGGTTTATGACCGCGGAACGCTGTTTGGCCTGCAAAGTGGTGGCCGTACGGAGTCGATTCTGATGTCGATGCCACCACTGGCGCGATGGGAATACAGTTACCAGGTGGAGCCGGGAACCCATGAAGCAGAGCTATATCAGGACTACTTGAAGCCTCGCGATTGGTAACACTTTCTTCCTTATAGGGTTAATGATAGGGTCATTGGTTTGCAATGGCCCTTTTTGTTTTGAGTAGGTAAGGATATGACCCAGCAGATAGATCGTTATGCCGTTTTTGGAAACCCGATAAGCCAAAGTAAGTCTCCCTTTATTCATACGCTGTTTGCTCGTCAAACCAATCAGTCATTAACGTATTCTGCTGAGCTGGCTCCGGTGGATGGATTTGTTGCGGCAGCTGAAGCCTTTTTTGCTCAAGACGGAAAAGGATGCAATGTCACAGTGCCATTCAAGGAAGATGCCTACCGACTGGCGACACGTTTAACAGAGCGGGCTCAGTTGGCGGGAGCCGTCAATACGCTGAAAAAGCTCGACGATGGCGAGATCTTGGGTGATAACACCGATGGTGAAGGGCTGGTACAGGACCTACTGCAGAATCAGGTCGTGATTGAAGGGGCAAGAATTCTCTTGATCGGTGCAGGAGGAGCGGCTCGTGGTGTAATCAAGCCTTTGCTTGACCAAAAACCTGCTGAAATTGTGATTACCAACCGGACCTTATCCAAAGCGCAGACGTTACAAGAGATGTTCGCGAGCTTTGGTTCGATCAAAGCAGTTGAGATGGCACACATCGAACAGAGCTACGATATTATCATCAACTCGACGTCCTCCAGTCTCAGTGGCGAGTTGCCTGCGATTTCATCGGCAATCTTCTCATCTAACTCTACAGTTTATGACATGATGTATGGCTCTGGTCACACGACATTCAACCAGTGGGCAATTGAGCATAATGCGGCGGTGGTATACGACGGCTTGGGCATGCTGGTGGGGCAGGCTGCGGAAAGTTTTATGTTATGGCGAGGCATCCGACCAGGGACAAAACAAATTCTACGCGAATTAAGAAAGAATCTAGAGGGTATGTAATGAATCAGTCGATTCTGTTTCCCGATATGCAGCATTGGGATTGCCACCTGCAAGCAATCGTGTTTCCCGCGCAGCAGTCAGGCGCGTTGATAGAGTGCGTGGTTACCTTGAATCAGCTGGAAGTATTGGCTGGGCAAAAACTTCAAGGTGCTGAGCAAGCTCTCGTTTGCTTTAGTCATCACCGATTTGACCTGGAAGAGTTAGCCGAAGAGCTGATTGAAGACGAAACCTTCAATCAGTCAGGGCAAGTCGAAGTCATTTGCTAATCACGTCGACATGATGCAGGTAATCTTCTTTGTTCTGCACATAATTGTCGGCTGACTTTTGTAGGAAGGCGCGTTCTTTCTCATTAAGAGGACGTGCCTGTTTGACTGGGCTGCCTACATACAAGTGGCCGCTTTCGAGAGTTTTTCCCGGTGGGACCAAACTGCCAGCGCCAATCATGACGTCTTCTTCTATTACCGCCCCATCCAATACAATCGCGCCCATACCTACCAGCACCCTGTTTTTGATAATGCACCCATGTAGCATCACTTTATGGCCGACAGTGACATCGTCGCCAATTATAAGCGGGTAACCATCAGGGTTTTCCTGATTTTTGTGCGTAACATGCAATACGCTGCCATCTTGGACATTGGTTCGCTTGCCAATGTGAATATGATTGACGTCACCGCGAGCCGCAACCAAAGGCCAGATGCTCGAGTCATCGCCAATTTTAATATCGCCCACCAATACTGAGCTCTGATCAATATAGACACGCTCACCAATGACGGGGCGTGTATCTTTATAACTACGCAAGGCGCTCATTTTTTCTCCTTATATAGAGGAATTCTGGATAAACAGAGGTAGAAGAGTAAGGAAAATAGCTATCTTTGAATAGAAAATACTCAAACGGCAAAAAAATCAAAAAAAACTGCAAAAAGGGGTTGCCAACGTGACGTCGATCTCTATAATGCCCCCTCGCTGACACGGGAACGCTTCGAAGCTTATGTTTCGAAACAATGAAGCCCAGTTAGCAAGGTCGATTAGCCAAGTGGAAACACTTGAAAATAAGTTTGAAAAAAGTGGTTGACACTAAACTTTATCTCGCTAAAATGACCGCCTCTTCCGAAGTGATGTTAATCACAAAAGAAGAACGCTCTTTAACAATATAAACCTATCAATCTGTGTGGGCACTCGTTGATGATAATCCAATTCGATACTTCGGTATCAAATTAGGTTTCAATGATACGAAGTGACCATTGAATCTTCGGATTCAGCACAGTCAATTCAAACATTACTTTATGTAATGTTCAGTATTCATTGAGCCGAACAAAATCTTAAATTGAAGAGTTTGATCATGGCTCAGATTGAACGCTGGCGGCAGGCCTAACACATGCAAGTCGAGCGGAAACGAGTTGTCTGAACCTTCGGGGAACGATAACGGCGTCGAGCGGCGGACGG